>CAZZYE010000747.1:0-4416 GCA_964658145.1 uncultured Stigonema sp. | reverse complement strand
CTGCCAACAGTGGTTTTTGCAATTGTTGAGAAAGATCCGGGTAATGGATAGCCTTTTTAAGGGGGGCTTGTTCCCCCCTTTTTAAGGGGGGCTAGGGGGGATCAACGCCTTAACTGAACCGTATTGAACTATAACGAACCGTATCGTCTAAGCTAGAAAACATCTAACCGCAGCTAAACTGGAGTTTGTGTCTATGTCACCGCAATCAACACAACAATTAGAGAACAACGTCTCTCAAACACAATCTCCCCTAAAAGTGCCTGTCACGCGCAGACGAAATCAGCGTTCCCATCAGGCAATTCTCACAGCAGCAGTTGAGTTACTACAGGAAAAAGGCTACGGAGATATTTGTATTGAGGCGATCGCCAATCGTGCAGGAGTAGGCAAACAAACTATCTATCGTTGGTGGTCTTCTAAAGCAGCAGTAATTATGGAAGCAATGAGTCCAAAAGCCACGCAGAATATTCCCACACCAGATACAGGTTCGGTTAAACAAGACTTGTGTGAGATTCTGCAGCAACTATTTGCAATCCTGACAACAAAAACGACAAGAGAAGCTGTCACAGGACTGATTGCCGAAGCACAAAAGGATGCAACTTTCGCCTCATCGTTTCGCGAGCAGTTTATTGAATGTCGCAGAGCCGCAACCCGTACAATTTTAGAGCGAGGTATAGCGCGAGGTGAACTACGCCCTGACTTGAATCTGGAATTGGTGATTGATGCGATTTACGGACCTATTTGGTATCGGTTATTGTTAAAGCATGCGACATTAGATGATGCATTTGCCGAAGAATTAGTAAATTTTTTGATAGTGGGCATTCAGGCTTAGTTTTTAGCATTGAACTATTGAAGCGGAGCTTTTTATGGATAAGAATCTATTGTCATCAGGTGAAATATCTACCACTGAATTTGAACAGAACTTGCTGTGTGATGTGCTGGTTATAGGGGGTGGACCTGCGGGTACGTGGGCAGCTTGGAGTGCTGCTTGTGCTGGTCTAAATGTCGTTCTTGTCGATAAGGGATACTGTGGAACGAGTGGCTGTGCGGCGGCATCGGGTAATGGTGTGTGGTATATACCACCCGATCCCCAAGCGCGGGAAACTGCAATGGCTTCTCGGGAAGCTTTAGGAGGATTTTTAGCCAACCGCAACTGGATGCAAAGAGTTCTAGATCAAACCTATGTCAATGTTAATTTATTAGCCCAGTGGGGTTATCCCTTCCCGACAGACGACGAGGGTAATCCTTACAGGCGCAGTCTGCAAGGTCCAGAGTATATGCACTTAATGCGCAAGCAAGTCAAACGGGCGGGGGTAAAAATATTAGATAACAGTCCAGCTTTGCAACTTTTAGTAGATAGCGAGCAAAGAGTTGCAGGTGCGACAGGAGTTAACCGCCAAACTGGTAAGAAATGGCTTGTACGTGCTGGTGCAACAGTCATTGCAACAGGGGGCTGTGCTTTCCTAAGTAAAGCGCTTGGTTGCAATGTGCTCACGGGAGATGGTTACCTCATAGCTGCAGAGGCAGGTGCCGAGATGTCGGGAATGGAATTTTCCAACGCCTACGGCATTTGTCCTGCCTTTTCTTCTGTAACTAAAACCCTGTTTTACAACTGGGCAACCTTCACCTATGAAGATGGCACACCAATTCCGGGTGCGGGTTCTCAAAAGGGGCGTTCAGTCATTGCCGAGACTTTGTTAACACAACCTGTTTACGCCATCTTAGACCAAGCTACAGAAGAAATGCAGGTACATATGCGCAAAGCGCAACCCAACTTCTTCTTACCCTTTGATCGTGCTGGCATAGACCCCTTTACCCAACGTTTCCCCGTCACCCTCCGCTTAGAGGGAACTGTACGCGGTACAGGTGGCATCCGCATCGTCGATGATACTTGCGCTACTACCGTACCAGGGTTATACGCCGCAGGCGATGCCGCAACGAGACAATTAATCTGCGGCGGGTTCACAGGCGGAGGCAGTCACAATGCCGCTTGGGCGATATCTTCAGGTTACTGGGCAGGACAATCTGCTGCTGAATATGCCCGTGATTTAGGCACACAAGCAAACCAACGACGAGTCAAAGCTGTAGGCGAAGCAGGATTTACCTCTGGTAGTCAACACCAACTCAAAGCCGAAGAAATCATCCACGCCACCCAAGCAGAAGTTTTCCCCTACGATCGCAATTATTTCCGCAGCGAAACAGGATTAACCGAATCATTACAAAGACTAAATCACCTCTGGCAAGAAATTCGTACTCATAAAGCAGACGATCGTCATATTATCCGTGTACGAGAAGCAGCCGCAATGGTAGCCACAGCCAGATGGATGTACAGCAGCGCCAAAGAACGCAAAGAAACTCGCGGAATGCACAGACACCTAGACTATCCCCAACAAGATGATAACCAAAAACATTACCTAATTAGCGGTGGCTTAGATCGTGTCTGGGTCAAAGCCGCAGAATTAGAAACTAGGGAACTCTCAATGGCTAATAGTAATAATTAGCAATTAGCAATTAGCAATCAACAATCAACATGATAGAACTAGTCAGCGAATCTCGTTGCATAGAATGTAACATTTGCGTCAAAGTTTGCCCAACAAACGTCTTCGACAAAGTACCAGACGCACCACCCACCATAGCCAGACAAAGCGACTGTCAAACCTGCTTTATGTGCGAATTGTACTGCCCAGTAGATGCTCTATACGTAGCACCCCAAGTCGAATCGCTAGCAGAGGTAGACGAAAAGTCTCTCAATCAAACCGGACTCTTAGGAAGTTATCGCAGAAACATCGGTTGGGGACACAAACAAGCTAGCACAGCCCAAGAAGATTCAACATACCAACTACTCAAACATTTGAAATAAATTGCTAATGGCTAATGGCTAATTGTTAATTGTTAATTGTTCTTTGCCATTAACGATTAACAATTAACAGCCCTAGGACTAGCCCTTTCAAGGTGATTCATAAAATCTTAGTTCTGGCGGTCCTCCCTCTACTTTTCTCTCTATGTTACGCCAGTCGCCGTGAGATGCACCGAAACACTCGTGTCGGCGCGCTGGCTCCTCTGTGCCTCTGCGGTTAAAAAGTAATTTATTTAACCGCAGAGGCGCAGAGAACACAGAGAGCCGAGAAATTTTTGTCCAAAAATTTTAGACAGCAGGAAAGGGCTAGTCCTAAGCCCTTACGAATACGCAATGTTAACACGGCAGCTTAGAACAATAATCCCCTCTCTTCTCTCCTTTCTTCTCCTGTGGTCGCCGCTGCGCAAACGCGTACTTTGCACGGCAGTTGCTTCAACGCGCTTAACACAGCGGAGTACTGCCTCATCTTAGCGGTTCATTTAACATGACGAATTTCAAAAACGAGAAACCTCTACTCCAACTTCCCACCCTTGCCGCATTCCTCCTAGTCTTCAGCACAAGTTGCACTTCCAGTCAAACCTTCTCGCAAGCAGTATCAAATCCCAATCAAGTAGAAGTAAACACCTCCACCCTGCGCCTGGGTATTATCAGTGTCAAAAGTACCAAAATCCCTACAGGACCAATTGGTTGGGCAATGCATCAAGGTAAACTTTTGCCAGAACTGCAAAAACTGGGAATCAAACAAGTGCAAACGTTCTCGTTTCCCAATGGTCCCAACTTAAATGAAGCCTTAGTAACAGGTCAACTTGACGTAGGCATTTATGGGGATACACCCGCTATAATAGCCAGAGCAAACGGCATTCCTACCCGCTTAATTAGTCAAGAACAGGTAGGAACCAACGCCTGGTTATTGGCAAAGAAAAACGGACCGCGTTCTGTAGCCGAACTCAAAGGACAAAAGGTAGCGACATCAAAAGGATCGTACATGCACCGCTACGTGATCGGATTATTGCAAAAGTCGGGTGTTGCAGATAAAGTTACTGTAGTTCACCTACTGCCTAATGAAGCCCAAGCAGCATTAGAACGGGGTGATGTCGCCGCTATTGCAGCATCGACGGGTACGGGTCCAATATTACAGTCTAGAGGTTTTCCTGTCCTTGACGAAGCTATCAAACATCCAGATTTACCTGGAACAAGTGTAACTGTCGTTACAGAAGCTTTCCTCGCAAAACATCCCGACTTACCGCAAAAGTGGAATCAGCTGAAACAAGCCGCTGTTAAAGATATCAAAGCAAAGCCAGAGGCATATTACAAGTTTCACGCCGAAGTGTCGGGATATCCTGTTAATGTAGTGAAAGCGTCTTTCCCTATAAAACAGTTTCCAGAAGAACCAATTCCTGCAAAAGGATTACAACTGTTGCAAGGAACTAAGCAGTTTTTAGTGGATCAAAAATTAGCTAAATCTGATTTTCAATTAACAGATTGGATTGTGGCTCAAAAACAACAGTGATGGCGTTATACCAATTCGTAATTCGTAATTCTTCAGAGGGAACTCTTAACAG
>CAZZYE010000746.1:0-4420 GCA_964658145.1 uncultured Stigonema sp. | reverse complement strand
CATGACCTGCGATCAAAAAATTCTCAACTATCCACACGTCAAAACACTTTGGTAAAATTATACATAAATCCAAGGTGAAAATGTTGCTGCTAGAACTGGATGCGACAGAAAAACCATCCTCAAAGGACTGAATCAAGCAGTTGAGCAGAATATCCTTGAGAAAAACGATCGCCCAGGAACCAGCACCGAATATTCCTTTAAACCAGTAGAGGAATTGTCTCAAGGTGCGTAGACGCGGAGCGCTCTAGAAGACTACTCGCAGAGCTTAGCGATAGCGCGAAGCGCTTCACCGCAAAGCGGTATTGCCAGGGAGATTAAAGACAGAAGTGCTTGACTAAACTCTGTTGAATATCTTTTTAAGCACGAATAACGGTAATAGAACGGTGATTTTTTGTAGCGATAATTTGAGTTGATAAACGTTCTTCAATTGGTAGTGCATTTTTACGTCGGTCAAATACAAATAGCCAACCAAAATCTAATCCCAATCGCGCTAAATATGAATCTAATTGTTCAAGCCCTTCAGATTGAGGGTCACCCTTTTTATCACGCCATACTTTTAATTCTATCCCCAAAGTAGTAGAACCATATCTTAAACATAAGTCCATGCGATCGCTTCCAATTGCATATTCTCGTTCTAAGGTTCCACCACCGTTGACGACGCGATGTAAAAATGCCATTAGCACTAGATGTGGTGCTATTTCATGGTATGCCGCACTGCCTAATAACGGTTCACCATGCTGTCGCCAAAATGCCAGAAACGCCTGCAATAAAGCATTAGTATTTAACTCACCACTTTTGGTCAACCAACTAGGACTAATGTGGGGTAAACTATCTTGAGTACCTTGAACCAAAACACGGGGAATCACCTCGCGGTATATTGGATTTGCAATTGTTAATCCTCCTGCTGGGTCACGTCGCAATAACCCGAGATCAATCAAATATTGTCGGTCATCTGACGGAGTATCGCCCAATGCAAGTCCAGCCAATATTGGCTCAATAATTTCTTGGACTCGCTTTTCTCGAAGTTTTTCAGCAAGCGAGTCTAGATGGGTGTCTTGGCGTGCGATTAATATTTCCTTGGCTTTTAAAATATGTTTATGTGTAATCGCGACATTTCTATCCAATACTATCTTCTCTACAACTTCTTTAGCTAGTGCATTGACTAACCAAGGCTGTCCTTGAGTCAAATCGAACGCCATTGCTGTTGCTTCAGTAGTGAAAACTTGACCCGTATCCGAGGTATGTTGCTGGTAAAGTTCTTGCACCTCAGAGGCTAAAAAATCTCTCAATGTTAAAGAGCTGACTTTGATATTAAAAGGACTCGATGTATTTAATCTATCACTGCCACCCGATGCTATTTTATAATCCCGTACATCCCGTAAACCAATCAATCCTACAGATAACGGAAAGTTATTAGGACGGTTGGGATAACCATCACGTAACTGCCGCAAAACCGAAATGAGCGCTTCATCTTGTAGAGAGTCAATTTCATCTATAAATATTACCAAAGGTCGTGATGAAGCTTGCGCCCAAACCTGTAAACTAGCTCGAATTCTCTGTCCGGGTCCTGAATAAGACCAAGAGGGCGGTTGCAAGTTTTTGGGTAAACGGACTGCAATTGTATCGCGCCAAGTTTCAAGCATCGCCACTTCTGCAACACCTACATCATGATTAAACGCACTTCCAACTTCTGCTGATACCATTACTGCTGTGTAGCGTCCACTTTCTGTCAATTGTTTTGCCAGTGCTAGCATTGCAGTAGTCTTTCCTGTTTGGCGAGGAGCATGAACGACAAAATAACTTTCTTGTTCAATGATCTGCTCCACATCGGCAAGACGAGCTGTAGCTGACAGCATGTAGTGTTTGTCAGCTTTACACGGACCTGCGATGTTGAACCAACGAGACATGGGAGCAAACTGCCTTCAGGGCGGATATCTTCGAGTCTACCTTACATTAGACTCGGATCAGCCTAGCAATGCAATCCTACTATGCCCAAGGTATCGAAAATTCCTGGCGAACCAGCAGAACAATTATCTGAAGGACCAAATGCGGAAATAGAAGCAAAACAAGTTGCGCTGAAAAACTTGTTGGACAAACCTCGTTCGTTCCTAAGTTGGGCATGGGAACGTAGCGCATGCAGGTGGCTCTAGAAATGTACCAGAGGCAGCAGCCCCTACGACTGCATTCCCAGGCTCCTGCCTGGGAACGAGTAATGGGGGGGTTATACCCCCGAATTACTAATCACGAGCTGAGACTACCCCTCTTGCTGCTGGTCAGGATCTTCAGGCGGACGCTCTTGCTGGAGTTTGTTCAATAAGGACAGGACTTTAGTACCGCGTTCTATGGAAAGGTCTTCGACAAACAATACTTCTGGTGTGCGACGCAGGTGCATCCGCGCACCAAGTTCGCTGCGGACGTAACCCGTTGCCGACTTTAAGCCTGCCATTGTTTCTACCTTGGCTTCATCTGTACCATAGATGCTGACGTAGATTTTGGCGTGTTGCAAATCTCCAGAAACATCAACATCAGTAACACTGACCATTCCTGAACCCACACGGTCATCTTTAATACCGTTAAGCAGCATTTGGCTAACTTCCCGTTTAATCAGTTCTGCAACGCGGGAAACGCGGCGATTTGTAGCCATATTAATTATGCCTCCTCACAGAGGTTGTACTAAATAAAATAGATTCAACTTGGTTAGGGCAGCAAACCCACTGTATAATCCTAGTCTAAATTGTACTCAAACCAAGCATCGCTCGCAGGGTAAGAGTAATGAACACGAAGCTACCTACAAAGAAGCTCACCAAGGCGATCGCGGTGACTGGGCGTTTAAAAAGCGGCGCTAATGGCGCAAACGAGTTTAACAAAACGCCTAACAGAATAGTAATCAAGTAGCGGAGGTAGCGAGATACGTTATCCCAAAAGCCGTCAAACATCTGGATTTAGGCTGCCTTGTTATTAACTATACGTTTGTGAGGATGTGCTTGTTTAATTTCATTGTAATCCATACGCTGGAAAATGACTAATTAACATTAAGATATGATTCGTTCGCGATCGTACAATACCAAAACGATCGCACAATAAGCCCGTGTTGTCGGGCTGATTGCCAACTTTATGATGTAAACGATCACAGCTTTAACCTACCTGGACTTCAGTACTACCGTTGCGGATAGCCCACGCTAGTTCTAAAAGTTCAGTCCAACGCTTTTGCAACTGTTTAGGAGTGCATTTGATTGCTTTGGCGATCGCTTGGTCACTCTGATGAGCACCTTTTAGTTGCAAGATTTCCCGTTGTTGTTCGGAGAGTTGACTCAAAAAGCATTCCCACTGTTGAGAGGACATGCCCAACTTTTGCTCCACACCAGCGCCCAACCATTGATGTACCAATTGCCATTGGTGAGCACGAGCGAACTTTTCCACATGGTATTTAAAACGCTGTTGCAGATAGTCACGTTGGCGGCTGGTTAGACCGAGAATTTCGTCGATTTCTGGTGCAGGAAGGTCTTGGAGTTTTAATGCTAGGTAATCCACACAGTCACCTTGACCTTGAGTTTCCAGGTATTTGACTAATTCAGAAATAACGCGATCGCGATCGCTTTCTTCAGCCAGATCGAAGTTAGATTGTACGAGCATCTGCGCTCGTACTTGTTGCACTGCTGAGTTACGCTGGTAAGATTCTGCGTCTTCGGTTTTGGCAGACTCGACCGCCTGTTCAATATCAACAGTTGTTTCCTGGGGCTGGCGACGGGCAAAACCTTGAGCACGCAGTATAACCAACTGCTGATTCGCGCCACCAGGTAAACTTATGCGGCGCTTGGCATACTGCTCTGTAAAAGCCATGTATTCTGCCACTTCCAAAAGAGTACGGGGAGTGTAATCATGTGGTAATTCGTTTTCCCGTCGGAAAGCTTTGATAGCTTCGAGATAAAATGCTTGCAGGAAATCTTCAATCAGGTTGTAACGAGCTTCAAATCCCAACTCACAGCTTGGCACAACAATGTGGCGGTAAATTATAGCACTCAGATGACTATGTAACTCCACGCGCCCTTGTCTTGAACCCAGTTGGTAGTAACGCAGGCATTTTTGCAGACGATGCCTTGCTAAATTAACTTTCCAAGACTTGATTTGTCCTGATTTTTGGATACGGGAGCTTTTCTCACAAATACGCTCCACTTCTATTGCTACGCGCTTTGCTACAGCTTCCACACAGTCTGGTGCTGCTTTCACCTCGGTTTGGATTTCTTTACGTAACAACTGTACTAAAGTATCGATGTTGGTATATTGTGATTGTACGGCGGAAGTGGGTAAATTGGTGAGGTTGGCTTTCATGACTTTTTCCAGGAGAGTATGCACCTTAAGGACAATATCAAATGTTAGTTGTTGGTGATTCTGCAAAGCAGTACGTCCGAGTGTTTCCGAC
>CAZZYE010000745.1:0-4421 GCA_964658145.1 uncultured Stigonema sp. | reverse complement strand
GGGACGTCGTGTGTAGGTTTCACGTTAGTTTTTCCACATGACGTGAAAAGTCAGGTACTGGATATGGTAGGATATGCAGCAGCAACAGCTCACCGAGGCGTTCGACTGATCCGGATACCAACTACAGTGCTAGCACAAAACGATTCGGGCGTGGGGGTAAAGAACGCAATTAATGCCTTCGGAAAGAAGAACTTTCTGGGTACCTTCACACCCCCTTATGCTGTAATCAACGACAAGGATTTCCTCACAACCTTGGACGATCGCGACTGGCGATCCGGTATCGCCGAGGCAATCAAGGTGGCATTAATCAAGGATTCACACTTCTTTGAGTTCATCATGACACACACACAAGCACTAGTGCGTCGAGACATGGACACAATGCAACAGCTGATCTATTGCTGCGCCCAGTTGCACCTAGAGCATATTGCCTGCAATGGTGACCCTTTTGAAAAGGGATCGTCCCGTCCCCTAGATTTTGGTCACTGGGCGGCTCACAAACTCGAACATTTGACAGACTACAGCCTGCGTCATGGGGAAGCGGTGGCGATTGGGATTGCTTTAGATAGCACTTATTCGTACCTGCTAGGACTGCTTTCTCGGTTAGAGTGGCAGCAGATACTAAATACCCTCAAGGCATTGGGCTTCACTTTGTACGTCCCGGAACTGGCGGAGGCTAACGATCAACCGGAACATCCCCGATGCCTGTTCCGAGGACTGACCGAGTTCCGGGAACACTTGGGGGGAGAATTGACCCTAATGCTGCTGCCAAAAATTGGCCAGGGAATAGAGGTTCACGAGGTGGATCTGTCTTTGTACAGGCAAGCAATTACTTTGTTAAGAGACTTGGTAGTCTTAAACACGTAAGGATGGGTTGTCAAGGTGAATGAAATACCAGTTTGAACGCACCCCACCCATAAACTTGCTTTGGGTGGGGATTCGTGCGCTTTCAAATTGACCAGTCAGCACGACGATCGCCATCAAAAGAAAAAACCTGCTCTGTCAAAAAACCCTGCTTACCACTCCAAGGTCTTCGGTTTTAACGTCGGCAATCTGCACTAACCTAAGTCATCCTTCTACCTCCCAATCCTCAACACGCAACCCTTCAACTCGACTAAATTCACTTGTATTGTGTGTCACTATCGTTAAATCATGAGCGAGAGTAATAGAAGCAATTAACAAATCGTTGAAGCCAATGGGTGTACCTAGATTGGTAAGTTGAGCGCGAACTCGTCCTGCAATCAACGCTGCTATATCATCAAAAGCAAGGGAGACGAAAACTTCAAGAAACCTTTGCTGTCTCCGCCAAGATGCGTCAGGATTGTTGCTTCTCATCGCCCCATAAAATAATTCCATCTTCACTACAGCACACACGGCAATATCTTCTAAATCAACTGCCTCTAATCTTCGCTGGAGTACCACAGATTCACCGTTCAAATACCTCACACAGACGTTTGTATCGATCAAATACTTCATGCTAACTCTTCGTTATCGTCAAACACACCCTCAGAATCAATTACTATGGGGTCATCTTTAAAAGACCCAAAAGTATCCTCAAAAAAACCAGGGGGCCAGCCTTTTCCTTTTGGGGCATTTTTCTCAGTTGTCCGAGTTGAAAGTTGAAATGTAACCGTCACTTCTAACTCTGCATTAGTTAGCCCTATGGGGACATCTAAGTGTAAAATACCATCCTCACCAACACGGTAACTTAACTTTACGCTCTGCATAGGTTATTCTTCCTTTAACTACCAAGTAAAAATCATTAGTTAGCTGTATTTTTTCTAAACCAATACGGTTCAGTTAAGGCTTTGATCCCCTCTAGCCCACGCCACTCCCCTCAACGGAGGTTCCCTGCGCACGGGGGTGGCTCCCCTTAAAAAGTGGGGCTTGTTCCCCCCTTTTTAAGAGTAAAAGTTACTTACAGCAAGCGTATTGTTTTCTAAACCATTATATGCTAGTATCAATACTCAAATTTTGTAGCTTGGGATTTGCTGTAACCGTAGCAACAGCATTTCTACTGATAAACATAAAATTTGCAGTGTGCCGTAAAACCTAGACGCGAATAAATATTTTTTCCAGCTTCTGATGCTTGTAAAATTGCAGTTTTATAACCCAGTCTATAGGCATCCTCAAGAGCTGCTTTTGATAGTTGATTGATGTATGTTTTTGAGCAAGCTAATGTTAAAAAGTCAATAAAGCCGAAACATCATTTATCACAAGACCTTCCTCTAAACTCATGCTGGACTCATCGTGTTCTCGCCTGACTAGCCCAAGGCTTGTCTCTATACTGGCTAATGCTGGCGCATTAGAATCACCTGCGCTGATCGCACTACTGTTGTTGGGGTTAGTCGGACTTGTCTTTTTGATTCGCTTCTTACTTCCATTGAACCGATTGGGTAAGTCAAAAACCGTTCGACCCTCAAGCAGGAAATACCAGATCGCTAGAGTAGTAGCTTTTTTATTGTTGATTTATTTAGCAGTCACATTGCTACCAACGTTTGCCGCAGTTAGGTTTGGACTTGTAGGTTCTATTCCAGATGACCCGGGAACCCATGTTGATGCCATTGTTATATTAGGTCGAGGAAAGCCATATAGACCTTCCCGAGTTGAAGTTGCTGCCGAACTTTGGAAAGCCAATCGAGCACCTACCATTTTTATTAGCGGCAACGTAGATGCCCCTTTAATGATTTCACTCCTAGAAACGAAAGGCGTTCCATCTCAGGTGCTAGCTGGTGAAAACTGCTCAGATAGCACGGAGGAGAACGCCTTATTCACAGCTCGTTTGCTCCAGCCTCAAGGAAGAAAGCAAATTCTGCTGGTGACTGATCCGCCCCATATGCTCAGATCGCTCCTCACCTTCCGTAGCTTAGGATTCACAGTAATTCCCCATCCCAGCCCCCTACCTCAAACGCTAAGTCCTCACGAAAAAGACGCTTTGATGCTCAGAGAATATAGCGCTTTATTTTTCTATAGTTTATTAGGATGGTTTCTGCCACAAAACTACTATAATAGTGTGCTGTACGATCGTGACATTTTCTAGTTAAAGTGGTAGGGGGTGGCAGTAGTCCGAGTGGCAAAAGCAATCTGCCAGCCGCCACCTAACAAGTCCATTAGTCGATAAAAGACGTTTTTTCACAGCCTATGAACCCTGCCCTGACTCAAATTGGCGATCAAATGTCCAACCTGACTGGTGTCAGAGCTATTATGAAGGACATTATCGAAACGTTACGAACTGGTGCGGGGCAGCAATTTATAAATTTGAGTGCTGGTAACCCGTTAATTTTGCCAGAGGTAGAGCAGTTATGGCGAGATTGTACGGCACAACTGCTGGCAAGCTCAGATTATGGTGAGGTAGTTTGTCGCTACGGGTCAAGTCAGGGCTATGCACCATTAATTCAAGCGATCGCCTCGGATTTTAATCGGCGATATGGATTGAATCTCACTGAGCGCAACATCCTGATTACCCCTGGTAGTCAAAGCCTCTACTTCTTCGCTGCTAATGCTTTCGGCGGCTACACTACCAGTGGTGAACTCAGAAAAATTGTTTTGCCACTGAGTCCAGATTATACAGGTTATGGTGGTATAACTCTAGTACCAGAGGCGTTAGTTGCCTACAAGCCATTCTTGGATATTGATGCAACCGCTCACAGATTCAAATACCGTCCTGACTTTAGCCAGTTATCGATTACAGAAAATACTGGTTGCGTCATATTTTCTCGACCTTGTAACCCCACCGGCAATGTCCTCACCGATGATGAGGTGCAAAAAATTGCCAATTTAGCCGCCGCCCATAATGTACCAGTGTTGATTGATTCTGCCTACGCCCCGCCATTCCCAGCGTTAAATTTTACTGATATGCAGCTGATATTTGGCGAGAACATCCTTCACTGTACAAGTTTATCCAAGGCAGGGCTACCAGGAGAACGCATTGGGATTGCGATTGGGGATGAACGGCTGATTGACGTACTAGAGTGTTTTTTGACAAATGCCTGTCTCCATTCTTCTCGGTATGGACAGGCGATCGCCGCTTATGCCATCAATTCCGGTGCGCTAGCAGAAATTTCTCTCTCTGTCATCCGTCCTTTTTACCAAAATAAGTTTAGCGTTCTAGAAAGCACCTTAGATGAAGCAATGCCCAAGGATTTACCTTGGTTACTCCATCGCGGTGAGGGAGCAATCTTTGCTTGGTTGTGGTTGCAGGATCTGCCAATTACTGATTGGGAATTTTACCAGGAACTCAAGCAAGTAGGTGTAATTGTTGTGCCAGGGAATACTTTCTTTCCTGGGTTAGACGAAGAGTGGCAACACAAGCAGCAGTGCGTCCGCATTAGTCTCACAGGCAGCGATGAGGAAATTGTGACTGGAATGCAGCGTCTGGCAAAAGTAGTACAACAGGTTTATCAGCGTTCGGGGAATGGGGAATA
>CAZZYE010000744.1:0-4422 GCA_964658145.1 uncultured Stigonema sp. | reverse complement strand
TCCCCACTCCCTCTTCAAGTTTTAAAGCGGTGGTGCTGGGAGTGGCTTCGCGGGTGCTGACAGCGGATCTATTCCACCTTGCCCAACTTCAAACTGACGCATCATATCGTGGTCTTCGTGAACTATATTGTGGCAGTGGTACATATATTTACCCTTGTTGGGTCTAAACTTGCCAATCACCCGTACTGTCTCGTTTTCACCAACGTAGAACACATCTTTTAAGCCCCGCTCATAAGGAAAAGGTGGCTGACCATTACGGTCAAGTATTTGAGCATCGATGAGGTGAAGGTGAATCGGATGAAACCACAGACCTGAGTTGTTGTGTAGAGTCCAAATCTCCACTTGTTCTAGTTGTGGATTAGCATCAACTGCGTTTCGATCCCACCCATTGCCGTTAATCACCCACAACGGATTACCCCCCTGCCCGAAGGTGAAGTCGCGGGTTCGCACAGCAAGTGATTCTGGAATGAATTGAATATTACGTAATGTGCTGGGAATAGAGCTGTTATCGCTCTCTTGACGCACCACATCAAAGCGCATGATCTTATTTGTGTCGCCGAAATCATCATTATTCGGGAGTCCGAGATTTTGCAGTACGACCTGAGTCCCTAGAGGATATTTAGAAAAATCGATAATCAAGTCATACCGTTCTGCCATTGCAAGACGCATATCTTTAGTATTCACAGGTGCAGGCATCAACCCACCATCAGTACCAATCACAGTTAAGTCGTCACCTGTACTCAGAGCGAGTTTGTAAGAGCGGCTTGCTGATGCGTTTAACACCCGAAAACGGTACTTGCGGTTAGCCACTTCCATGCGCGGCCACGGCACACCATTGACTGTAATCACATCCCCCATCACACTGTGCTGCGCCTTGTCATCAAAAATGAGTGAACCATCAGAGTCGAATTTTTTGTCGCTAATGATCGCAGGGATATCGTAATCATCCTTGGGGAGTGGCAGAGCCAATTCTTCGTCATCTTGGACAAGATACATTCCAGCCAGTCCCATGTACACATTTAGGGAAGTCTGATGGATCGCGTGGTCGTGATACCAGAAATTAGCGGCGCTGTTGTTGGGATAGGTGTAATCTTTGTAGTATCCAAGAGCAATCAAATCCTCAGCATAGCCATCGTACTGGGGTTGTGATGCCATCCCATGCAAGTGAACTGACGTAGGTGTATCAAGATTATTGATAAACCGTACAACCGATTGCCGATTTTTACGTTGTTTGATTGTGGGACCGGGAAATATTCCGTTATAGCCCCAAATTTCCGTGTTGCGCCCTGGTAAAAACTCTACAGTAGCGCTCTGAATTGCGATCTCGTAATAATCAGTTGTTGTATCGCTGCGTACAGGGCTTAATACTGGCGGTGTGCGAAAGGGAAGTGTAAACGGCTCGACTCTCTCATCGACTCTCTGAGCGTATCCCCGATTCTGAAATACTACAGGTAGCAACATAGAGCTACCTACAAACCCTGCAAATATCAGAAATTCTCGTCTGCTGATTTTTTTCATGGTAGTGTACCCCGTCTTAAAAAGCGGAAATTTGGGAGTTGCAGAATGGAAATATGAAATCAAGGGTTTCTATAGTGTTTCTGGTTTGAGTACAGTAAACTGTGACCTCTCTCCTGCAAGGAGAGAGGCTTACTCCCCGGACCTACTATGTCCGGGGCTGGGGGTTAGGTTTGTATTTGATGCAATTAAGAAGCACTATAATTTGAACCCTTATAGACTTACTCAGACATGGACCAAAGTTTTACGCAGCAAGAGAAAAAAAATTTACATTACTTTACATTAAAGATATTTTTGGGCGATAGTCGCTTTTACCATTCGGTATAAATGTATCCGCTGTCCCACATTACTCTTCATTCCGGATGTCACTGACCGTAGCAACTTCTTGACTCTCACTCGGTAGAGTCTTCCTTTGTGAGCAAGTAACGTCATCCTTGCTACTGATGACAAGGATAAGTGAAAATTGATGTAATAAAGATGCCGTTGGAATACTGGAACAATGACAGATCGGGTTTTGATTCTTGGAGGGCGGGGGCGGATCGGTAGTAGTGTTGCTCAGGATCTTGTTACCCACACGCAGGCGCAAATTACGATCACTGGTCGTACCCCAGATAGTGGAATGGGTAATTCGCGAGTGCAGTTTTTGGTGTTGGATTTAGCGGAAGTTGATCTCCTACGGGAGGCGATCGCCGACGCCAACCTCGTGGTTCACTGTGCTGGTCCTTTTCACTACCGAGACGCTAATGTTCTGAAAATCTGTATTGAACAAGGTGTGAATTATGTAGATGTCAGCGACCACCGTTCTTTTACCACCAAGGCTCTCAAGTATTATGATGCAGCCGTGGATGCAGGTGTCACCGCTATTGTTAACACTGGCATCTTTCCAGGCATTTCTAACAGTATGGTACATCAGGGGGTCGAGGAATTCGATGTACCGGAAAAAATTCATTTGAGTTATTTGGTGTCTGGTTCTGGTGGTGCTGGCGTTACAGTAATGCGGACAACCTTTCTGGGATTGCAATATCCTTTTGAGGCTTGGATTGATGGGAAATGGCAAACAGTGAAGCCTTATAGTCAGCGTGAAACTGTTGACTTTCCATCCCCCTACGGACGCACCGGAGTTTACTGGTTTGATATGCCAGAAACATTTACACTGCCCCACGCCTTCCCATTGGTCAAAACTGTCATTACCAAGTTTGGCTCAGTTCCCGACTTTTACAACCATATGACTTGGATAACTGCCCACGTTTTTCCGAAGTGGTTAATGCAGCAGCGAAACGCTATTGAATTTTTGGCTCATGTCAGCCATTTTATGACTGATGTAACTAATCGCTTTAGTGGTATTGGAGTAGCAGTGCGATCGGAAATTACTGGGCAAAAAGACGGTCAAACAGCAATTTATTGTTCAACTTTGGTACATGAAAATACAGCAGTTGCTTCTGGCTGTGGTACCGGTAGCATTGCCCAATTATTACTAGAAGGCAAACTCAAGAAACCAGGAGTTTGGACTGTTGAACAGGCACTACCAACAGATTTATTTGCACAAGCTATGCACAGCCGGAGCATTAAGATTAATCACAATTGGTTGTAGCAAAAAATAAATTTATGTATCCTCCTAAATGCCCATAATCAAATAACCCCAGCCCTTAGCCCTCCCCGCAAGCGGGGAGAGGTGGCATATTTACCCCCTCTCTGCTTGCAGTCTTTGGGGGTCGGGGGGTGAGGTTTTATGGTAAATATGGGTAATCAAGTGAGCACGATATAAAAGCTCAAAACACAAAATTAGGAGGGTATTTCCATGCAAAGAATTTTATCAAATTTAAAACAAGCATTGCGCCAAACAATTTTTGTCTTAGGGTTAATGCTTTTAATTGGCACCTGCTCATTCTTTTTGGTTCAACAGCCTAGTTATGCAGCTATTTCCTCAGCTAACAAACTAACACCGCAAGAAAAAATTGACCGCGCTTACGAATACAACGAAGCTGCTGGTTTTCAAGAAGAAAAACGAGAAGAAGCTTATGAAGAAGCTGTAAAAGACGCAGAAAGCCCACAAACTCTGGAAAAGGCTTACGAAAGAGAATTGAAGGCTGAAAAAGTGCAAGAGCCAAATATCATTCAAAAGGCTGAAGAATTGATTGAAAAAGTGACAAGTAAATAATGCTAATGGCTAATTGCTAATGGTAGTTAGGCAATTAGCAATTAGCAATTACCTTTTTCCCTATCCGAACTGTTACTTAGCAGATAGACTGATGTCGGGTGGCGATCGCTCCTCCACAACACAACCCACGCTCTTCGGCGATGGAATATTGATTTTTTAATCAGTTCATTACAAAACCTTTACCTTGATGACGTAATTTATGTATATGTTTAAGAGTATTGATTTTATAGTATGCGTAATTACTTTAGTTTGAAATGTCTGGTTAGCGCACTTACCATCACTACGGTAACAGTAGGTTTAGTCTTCAATAACCCAGTCATTCAGAGGGCTAATGCTCAACAGGGAAAATCTCAAGGGTATCAAATATATGTTGACGTTCCGGCGGCAGCGGCAGGTTGTGTTAACTCTGGAATCAATGTTGGGTCGGGTAGTATTGTAAAATTTTCAGCATTTGGGGAGGCTACCTATGGCATTGAAAAAGAATTGGCGAGGGAGCCAATAACTGATTCTGATGGTAATAGATTTGTTGATGGGGTTAATATTGGGAGAAAAATTGATCCCCATGCTCTTTATCCAGGACCTGTGGGTGCGCTTGTAGGTAAGATCGGCTCAACAGGAAATTACTTTTTCATGGGTAAAGGTGGTGAACTTGATGTCGTTGATTCAGGAACTTTATTTCTTTGTTACAATGACGAACCAAATGCTTTCAATGATAACAAAGGTAATTACACCGTTACCGTTGATGTGAT
>CAZZYE010000743.1:0-4431 GCA_964658145.1 uncultured Stigonema sp. | reverse complement strand
ACCAAAACCAGGACCAGAACCAGTATCATTAGGACCACCTCCCAGAGAACCAGAACCACCAGATCCTGGAGAGGAATGATCTCCACCTCCACCAGCTAATAGAAGAGCAACTAAGGCAACACCACCTGCTCCTGCGAGTCCGAATGCCCAAATTGGGAATCCGCCGGCTTCTGGCGTAGAGATAAGTTCTCCAACGCTTTCAGGGATATCGAGAAACCCAACATCTCCAACGCTTTCAGGGATATAGAAACTCCCAACGTCGGGGTCCAAGAACACTGGAGGAGCAGCCACAAATTGATCTCCCGGAAGACCTTCCCCATAAAGCTGATCAAACGCTTTTGGGATTCCAATAGCTGGACGTTGAAACTCGCCGCCAGCAGGGGAGTAGGGAGAGGACAGTAGATTAAGAATGCTGTGTTCGATTTGCTGGTTATTTCCAGCGTTTAACGCCCGTAACCCTCTAGAGAGATTACTCAAATAAAAATCTTTCATCTCTGGTGGCAGATTCATAGATTGAATCTGCTCATTAAGGTTGGGAATTTTTGAAACCTCTTCCAAGAGGGCGCGTCCGTAAGAGTATTTCAAGTCCAGCAATCCACTCCGGAGGCTGAGTCCGTTATCTGCTCCTGATAATGGTGCCCATAAAAAGTTCTTGGTTACGCTTCCCAGACCTTCTACAGGAGTCGGATTTAGCGGACCGCCAAGAAGATACCGATATCCGTCCATGATGGCGGGGGAGTCGTTTTGCCAGAATGAGGCGTAGGGAACCTGCGAGAGATTGGGATTGTTACCATAGAAGGCAGCGAAGTTGCGGAAGTTTTCCGGTCCTCCAGCGGCTCGCATCAGGAGGTCTTGGTAGGTAGCTTTGTGGTTGGACTCAAGTATTTGATTGAGTACCGATCCAGTCTTATTGCAAGTCAGACCGAAACCCACAACACATCCAGGAATGCCTCGCATCTGGCTCAGATCTTGCCCGGACAGTTGGTACTGGAGATACTCTTGCTCCAGTCCTGGTGGGATACCGCCCCCAACGTTAAGTTGAGCGACAGACGACTGGCACACACTCAGTACTGCCGCCACAGATGACAACGCGATGCAGAGTAAACTAGGCGTGGGGTTCCACCCCTGGTTTGAAAACGGTCCCTTTCTAGTAGAGTTAGGTTGGGGAACCTGTGTCGGCTGTGTGTCGGTGTTCGCGATTTTGTTAACAATTGATTTCAACAAGATTAACCTCCTCAACAAAATAAAGAACTCCGCCTAAAAATTTGGGGTTGAACCTAACCTCTGAGGTGAGTTGATGTTTATCGTGATTGCTGTACCTTTGAGTTTCCCTCCTGTAAGAGAGTGGTAGATAACGAAGCCAAGGTTTGGTTGATCAAACAGGTAAGCACGACGCGAGGGTTTTATTTTTCCACTACGTACTAGGGATATAAAAGTATCTAAATATCTACGTATACTTTGACGGTTCTGCGGACTTGTATTCGTATGATTATTAATCAGCATGGTAAACAAGTCCAAGCTACGATTGTCTTGCCCCGAAATCAGACTTCCACTGTCGAGGAAAGAAGTCGCTACAAGCTTTCCATCAACCTGTTGAACCTTGAAAAGAGTATAGTAGCGCTCATCCTTTTGAGAATCATTTATGTAACAGACCCAAGAACCGTCCTGCTTCTGTGTAAAACCTTGCTCTTGCAGGTAGGAAAGCGGAGAATTATTTTGCTTACTTATTGCTGGAGGTAACGAATTCGCTACTGGATCAAAAGCGCAGATTTTTGGCGTCGTTTTCTGTTGGGGAGCCGTGGGAGCCGTCTGTGCTACAGCGTCAGACATAGCAATAAACACAGACACAGGAAGAGCGATCGCACTAAGCAAACGAATAATCGTATTCATGTTCTTTACTTTCACCCTTGCTAAGTTGTTGATAATTTAACGAGGCTTGCGTGTAAATCGTGTTTGGCAAAATTTTGCTGTCTAGTCTGCTGGTTCATCAATCCACTTCTTTGTATCAAATTTTAACTCATCAGGGTAGGAAATTACTGATAATTGTCGGTGGCAATTCTCATAATTACGTAAAATTTCCAAGATTAAATCGCTCACTTAGTAAAATTTTTAGTAAAATTTCCCAGAATAATCTACTTTACAAAGAATTTACTCTCCGTAAAAATGCGGACTTACAATTGCAAAGTGACTGGTTAGCTCAGTTTATTGTTCCTTCAAGGTAAAGGTATGGGCGTCGCCAGTATCTAAAAATGTCAACTCTATACAGGTGTTAGGAATGCCGCACCAATCAAAGTTTTAAAAGAAAGTCAACCCAATTCTCTAGAAAAACTGTAGAAGCGGAAAACTTGCATTCTACATGTTACCCAGGAATTGAGAATGTACGTCACCTTAATCACACAAAATACTGGTATTAAATGTATCATATCTAGTAAGTATTCAATAATGAGAAGCACTTAACATGGGAATACCCGTGAAAATTGTTGAAGGTACGGTTCAGTGAGCTGATCAAACAGAAGGCATACTTCTTTATAATAAAAATTGGGACTGATGTTAAATTGGCAATAATCCCACTATTGTGTCATTGCAACTTTAACATCTGCCTCTAATTTGACTTTAGATTCTTGGAACTCCTGACCCAGTTCCGCCAATTGTTGCTCATTCATGCATTTTCGGATAGCGTTGAAGATTTCACCTTCTTCTTCTTTTACATGGTGCTGAACCGCTTTTTTTAGTTCACCAATTTTTGTTCTAAACTCAGAGTCTGTCGGTTTGAGTTCCTTCATTTCCTCTAACAGTACTTTGGCTTCTTCGTGTTCTTTTTCAGATAAAGCAATATATCCTTTAGTTGCTTCATACTCCCGTAGTGCTGGGTAGAAGATTAGCTCTTCAGCTCTAGTATGTAAGCTCAATGCTTCATAGATTTGATTGAAGCACTTATACATTTTTGTGTTATCAGCCTTTTCTGCTGCTGCAAAAAGCTGCTCAACTTGGCGATGCTCTACTTCAATTAATGAAAGAATATTTTTTGCTTTAGCGTTAACCATTTTCTTTTGTTCCCTAGATAACTATTGATTTTTTAGGCACATATTTAATGTATAATACAACACATTAATCTTAACTGGATATCAATATAAATAACTATAAGTTTTTCCAAATAATCATCATACTTATGTAATAAAAATTACAACCTGACCATGAAGACATAATGTAAGCACTCGGGCTTGAACACTAGAAAGATTAGTCATCTTAATTATCTTCCAGTTTACACTGATTGAAAACTTGAATTACAAAATTATATTACTGTTTTAACTTTAAATATCACAAAGCGCAAATCATTCGACCTATTTCGGGAGGTAGAAGAGCCAATAAATTTAAAATTTTTTAAATTTTTGCGATTGTTTCAGCAGTATACCGAGGCGGATGTAGAGACGTAGCACTGCTACGTCTCTACAAGGATTTTGCTCCGCACGTAAAATCATTTTCATACATGAAATCAGCAACACCGTAAATCGAATTACGTTTGGCTGGAAGCCCTAAGACTGGCGCATACTTGCTCTTTGCAATAGCTTCTGAATCAGCAAGGTTGTGACAATTAACACCAACATTACAGCTAATATCGGTACAAAGATAGCCAGTACCGATAAGATAAGTGAACTGCCTGCTTCAATTGTGGAAACGATAGGATTACCAATTCCACCTGTCAGCGCTGTTGAAGACAAGCGAACCATTCCCATCAAAGTTTGGATAATACCTGCAGAACCACCGCCGGCAATGACTGCTACTGTCCACTCAACCAAAGGGTCAGTGTCTTGAACCAAGGCTTTGGTAATAAAAGTCCCGACGGCGATCGCAGTTGGTGTGGAAATTAAATCCAACACATGATCAACCCAAGGAATATAATAAGCAGCAATTTCAATAAAAGTCGCAATCCCAAACGCTATCAACGCCGGATAAGTTCCAATCCATTCAAATTGTGGTGAGAGTGGCAGATGTCCAAAAATTGCAGCAATGCTCATTACTAAGGGCGGTACAAAGATCCGAAACCCACAAGCTGCACTTAACCCAATGCCGATAGCAATACTTACTAAAGTATCCATAATCCAAATAAAAACTATTTTTTCCTTTTTTTTCCTGAAATCAAATGCGATCGGTGGCTTTACTTATCCACCTATAAAGTGTTCAATAGCAATATAGGATTCCTATTTAATTTTTGAAATCCTCGTAGGGTGGGCATTGCCCACCTAAACCCGGATATGGTGGGCAATGCCCACCCTACGTATATATTTTTCACGCTATAGGCGCACGGATTCCTATATTATTCTAGTTAAGAATTTGTGAGTTAACCATCAAGTGAAATACTTACATTGTGCGTGTAACTGGTAATGGGTAATGGAAGACTGGCTAATCGTAGTCAAGCAATTAGCAATTAGC
>CAZZYE010000742.1:0-4432 GCA_964658145.1 uncultured Stigonema sp. | reverse complement strand
TCGCCCCCCCTGAACGGATACATAATTGTTTACCCCGAACTATTGAGGGGATACATAATTTCAGATCAGAAGTCATATCATGTCCGTTTGATTAGCCATAATTCCCGTGGATATTGTACCCTACCCCCAACCCCGAGAACGCAAGCGGGGAGGGGCGCTTTGGCGTCAGCCACAAGCGGGGTGGGGTTCTCTTATTATGGGCGATTCGACGGACATGATATCAATACTCAACCGATGCCCTCTCTGAACGTGTTTTTACCTATGAAAAATGTAACCATGTTAGGCAGGCGTTGTACTCCTTTGCCCTCCATGACACGACCCCTAAGACCAGACCTAAATATGATCACAGGCAGTTTTGATGGTCTCGCGCAGCCAAGCGGTGGTATCATCCTTGTCAGTCAGTTTGCTCCAGATCATTGACACAGTCCAGGGTTCAGACTCAATAGGCAGTTCAAAGATTTCTAAACTCCCGATCTGGGCGAAACGTAACGCTATTCGTTGAGGAACCGATGCGACTAGATCGCTTGATGAGATGACAAACGGGAGGAGGAGCATGTAAGGAAGAGTCAGTGCTATGCGGCGCTTTAAGTTGTAGCGTGCTAACACCTTGTCGATCTCGCCTGTGGTGGCGCGACGGTTTGTCATTAACGCATGCGGCAAGGCGGCAAATGCCTCCGCAGTTATTGAGCCGTTGGCAAGGGCGGGGTGACCTTTGCGGGCAATGCCAACGAACCGTTCTTCAAACAGCGGCATGCAAAGCGTTTGCCGAGGTGGGTGTGGGAATACACCTAGTGCCACGTCGATCTCACCCTGTTCCAAGAGTTCGCTGACCTTGTCCTTTTGAAACTTAACGATCTGAAAATTGAGACCGGGCGCAGCTTGGCTGCACAACTGAATCAGAGTCGGAATCACCACAAAGCTAGTGTAGTCCGAACTGCTGATGGCGAAGCTTCGTTGGGTAACAGCAGGCTCGAAGATCTGACTGGCTTCGATAGTCTGCCGGATTTGTCGGAGCGCAGATAATATGCCTGGTGCAAGTTCCAGGGCTTTGGTGGTTGGCTGCATCTGTTTGTCGATCCGGATGAAAAGCTCATCCCCAAACAACGCTCTCAGGCGTCCTAGTGCCGCGCTCATTGCTGGCTGACCCAAGTTGAGCCTCCGCGCCGCGCCCGTAACACTACGTTCCTCTATCAGCGCTTCAAAAGCAACGAGAAGATTTAAATCAACAGATGCCAAGTTAATTGATTTCATTGATATTAAATATACCAATTATCGATTTGCTTTATCCAACAAATGTTGTTAAGTTTCTTTATTAATAGACATCGACCGAATTTAATTCTGCGTTGTCTACAACCCTTGTAGGGGCACGACAATGTCGTGCCCCTACATTGTTTTTCGGAGATGTCTAATAGGAGTAAGAGTATGAAGGCGAAACCAGCACCTGAGCGTCCTAAATTTTGGCAGTTTTTCCCCGATGTCAAGGTTATCTACCGCACGAAGGTCAACTCTTGGCACGAGTCAGCCGTTCGCGAGGCAATCGAGGCAACCGGACGACAGAAGCTGATCGTGGCGCCGAATAACTTTGGATATCAAAGATATTGTTTTTGATTATTAATGATGCTAGGATTGACTCGTCAAGCTTTAATCGAAGTAGCAAAATGCAAGCTATGTACTATATAACAATTAGACATGGTTGAACGAAAGAACAAATCTTTTAAGCTCGACTCTCGAGTGCTAGACGCTTTAGAGTCGCTAGCACAAAAGCGCAATGCCTCTGTAAATAGATACCTTGAAAACTTGCTGTTCAGCCATGCAAAGCAAGAAGGGGAGATTCCGATTGATGCTATGCCTATCGGCGAAAATCGTGGGGGCAAACGCTTTGGGGCCGGACGTAAGGTCGCTACTTCAAAGGCAGAGAGCTGATGCTTCAAGACCCAGACAACCCCTACGAAGAATGGGAAGAGACTATACGGGCGCCAAATTTAGCAATGGCACAATCAAAGTGTGAACTCATTGCGAGTCAGTTCTCGCTCACAGAAGTCATCAACGTCACCCAAGCGACAAAGACCCCAAGTAAAAACGGCACATACAAGTTCACTTGTTGGTTTAGAACCGAGGTAGTAACCTATGACAGCAACACTGAAATCGACAATTGAGGGAATCAAAACACTAAGCGGCATCCCAGAACAAGGGAAACGGTTTCTATCGGTGAACCTTGCTTTAGTAGATCTTCGCGAGTTAATGGACATTGCTTTGGAACTAGGATTTAAGCCTGAATTAGTACAAATGCCTAAACTAACACATACCGAAATTCATGCACTGCTGTGGCACGGAGCGATCGCAGATACTCCCCCAGACTTAGAAGCTAGGTTTGATGAACTGGCTCTGCGGATAAATGCCGATGCTATTCGTTATGCCACAGGTGGTTGGGTAACATCGATGCCACGAGCGTAAACGTTGAGAGCCTCACTCTTAAAACTTATCCTTTTTTGATGGTATTTGTTGTCAGAGCAGGAGTGATTTTCATCGCTTGAGGGATATCCGAAGCGCGAACCAAACGACTAGAAAGTGATCGTTTGGAGAAAAGAGAAAGTGAAAAGGTCCCGGCGGCATTCGTTTCTTCGCCAAAGTACAGATTTGTCTCAGGTCAGGATAGGAATACAAGAACATACCTTCTGGATACTTGTAAGTGAAGAATTTCGTCTCATCGTGTGAGAAGCCATAAATCCTTTGAGAAAAATGGTGGAGTTCTTCACCTGTAGCCAAATCCCAAAAAACAGCATGTTTTTTTTGGGAGGCGGCGACAGCCCTGGCGACTGGAAGTCACGCTACAACCAGAGATGAAAATGTTTCTTTCCCACTCCTGTTTGGGCGGGGGGACCCCGCCCCTACGGACTATTTTTAAGATAGGTGTATGCTGATTGACCCGAAGACTGGGCAAAAGATTTTACCCAACACAGATTGCGGTGCATCCCACTATCACCTGATGATTGACGCACTCTTAACAGGACTTCACCATGCCAACTTACAGCCGGACGATTTTGGTGAACATGAGCATCAGGCAGTACTGTTCACTTTTCACGGATGTTCAAGCTGGCTACTGGACAAACGCCTCATCAGTATTTGATTAATTATCGGATAGACCAGGCAAAGCAGTTGCTTCAGACAACTGAGATACCGATTGTAGATATTGCTTATCAGATTGGCTTTAATAGCCATGCTCATTTTAGTACTCAGTTTCGCCGCATCGTGAGTGTAACGCCGCAAGCTTACCGTGTGAGTTTTCCGTGAGCCAAAGCGCTTTTTATACTTAAAATCTAAAACACTACCAATTTTTGCAAAACAAAAGCTTACCTGATAATACGCACTCTTGGGATGGGAATAATAATCTTGAAATCAGAAAAACAATCTCGTCGGAAGGTTATCTGGGATGGTGAAACTGGCAGGCTATCAAATCAAAGACCAAATCTACGCAGGCGCTAGAACTCTAGTTTATCAAGGACAGCAGACATTAGACCAAAAGCCAGTCGTCATCAAACTAATGCGGAGTGAGTATCCCAGTTTCAACGAACTTGTGCAGTTCCGCAATCAGTACACTATTGCCAAAAACCTCGACCTTCCAGGTATCATCAAAACCTACAACTTGGAGACATACGAGAATGGGTATGCCTTAGTTATGGAAGACTATGGCGGCATTTCCCTGAAAGATTATACAACCAATGTAGAGACATTGCATGCAACGTCTCTACAACAATTTCTACATATTGCGATTCAAAGCGTCGCCACTCTGGACGGACTCTATCGCAACCGGGTAATTCACAAAGACATCAAACCCGATAACATCCTGATAAACCCCAACACAAAGCAAGTTAAACTGATCGATTTTAGTATCGCTTCCCTACTACCTAAAGAAACACAAACCCTCACCAGTCCAAACGTTCTTGAAGGTACTTTGGCATACATGTCTCCCGAACAAACTGGAAGGATGAACCGAGGAGTTGACTACCGCACCGATTTCTATTCCTTAGGTGTCACTTTCTTTGAACTCCTTACCGGACAGTTACCGTTCCCATCAGACGATCCAATGGAGTTAGTCCACTGTCACCTGGCAAAGCTTCCTCTACAAGTCCATCATCTCAATCCTGACATTCCTCCAGTCCTTTCTGATATCGTCAACAAATTAATGGCGAAAAATGGCGAAGATCGCTATCAAAGTGCCCACGGACTCAGGCATGACCTGGAAATGTGCTTACACCAGTGGCAAGAGACTGGGAAAATTAATACCTTCGAGTTAGGACAACGGGATATCTCAGATCGTTTCATGATTCCCGAAACACTCTATGGTCGTCAAGCAGAAGTAGAAACTTTACTCGCTGCCTTTGAACGGGTCAGTGGGAAGAGACGTTCCGGCGGAACGTCTGTACGGGAGTGG
>CAZZYE010000741.1:0-4436 GCA_964658145.1 uncultured Stigonema sp. | reverse complement strand
TACAAAATCGATAAAAAACAATATGGGATTGAGAAATTATGCGAAGTTATTAGTCACAACTGGCATGGTTCTGCCGAACAAGTTAAGCAAGCGGTGATTGATGATGTTAAGCAATTTATTGGCACACAAAAGGTTTTTGATGACATTACTTTAGT
Source organism: uncultured Stigonema sp. (assembly GCA_964658145.1). Classification (GTDB taxonomy): domain Bacteria; phylum Cyanobacteriota; class Cyanobacteriia; order Cyanobacteriales; family Nostocaceae; genus Stigonema. Next base: position 4,281 of record CAZZYE010000741.1, on the reverse strand, counting down.
TGTTCTCAAACAGCAACCATTTGAGAAGAAGCAAGCATCTGAGAACCAAGAACCAGAGGAGGATCAGGAATCATTTGAGAACGAAGAACCAGAGGAGGAAGTTAAGGAGAATGTGAATAGAAGGAAGAAATTGAGGTTTTTTCGGAATTGATAAGCTGATATCTTGCACCTGCCCGATACCCCGTCAAGGAATAAATTCCCTCAAAAATTTCTAAGCTGCCAAGCCAAATACGAATCCAACTGTTCAATCCCCGCGTCTATTGGGTCTTTCTTTTTATCGCGCCAAGCTTTTAACTCAATCCCTAAGGTGATCTTTCCATATCTGAGACATAAATCCATGCGATCGCGAAGCGAGTAAAGCGTTCGCCCTTGGCGTCTCCCCTTGGGATTCGCGCAGATCGCTAAAAAAATAATATAGCATTCTTCAGGAGAATATAAAAATATGGCAAATGTTCAGGTTGTGTTTGTACCCATCTTTGAAATAAAGCAGCGGTGACAGCTATTTCTGAGTCTGTAAATAATACTTCTAATTCGATGTGTGGCGCCCCCCAACAAGAGTAGCGCAAAGAAAACCTAACCAATCATGCAGCGGTGACTCGTTGAATTTGCTTGGTAGCTAGCGCCCTCAGTCAGGGCAATTGCCTGCAATAAGGTCGTCTTCCCTATACCGTTATCACCGAGTACTAAAAACTGATTGCTAACAGAATCGAGGGTTTAATTTTTGAATGATACCTCTAGGTTGTCAAAACGCTTGAAGTTGTTGATTCGGATGGATTCGACTTTCATAAAACGATCCCAATTGCCAATACCATAGTTCGGTCGATGCTAATACTTTCATATTACATCCACCTATAGAGAGAAATATAAGCCTGCATCTATCCGTTTTTGAATGGCAATAGTTGTTTGACGCGCCTGCTGATTACTTTTGTACTTTGTACTCTTGATGCCTTGTTGGTCTTTTTTCTTTGAAGGGCTTGTGTTATTGTTTCTAGTTGCCCATCGATTATTCTCCTGCTACCTGTAGAATCTCAGCATATAATTGCTCACTCACCCAAAAACCAGCCTTAATAATCAAATCATCCATCACAGGCTTAACTAGTGGAAGCAACCCTTCTGTCTTTGCAGCAATCAAAATTCCTAGTACTCCTGTAATAGGAATTCCTAGACGAGTAGCTTCTCTTCTACCAAGGCGTTCATCAATAAGTAGGCGTTTTGCTGGTAACTCAAGGGCGAGGGCGATCGCCTCGGCTTCTCCTTGATCTAGTTCTCTGTCATGAAGCAGTGTTTCAACAAGTACGGTGTTTTTGACAAGCCGAATCTCAATCCATGACAAAGCTACCACTGCTCGAATGTTTATATTTTCGGCACTGGCATTACTCAGCTCGTTCCTTACAGCTTGAGGAATAATGACCTGATTGTAGAGTTGTTGTAGGAGTTGCAATTGCTCGATCACAGCCAGATTACTTAGAACCGATGTGTCACTAACTATAATCATCGCCAGCCTTGTTCTTTAAGGCTTTTAATATCTTCTCGAAACTCAGCTACATCGTAGTGTACAGGAATTCTGCGACTTGCTAACAAACGTTGAAATTGGATCTGGTCTATGCCTGCCAAACGACTTGCTTTCCCAAGTGTTAATTTTTCTTTCTCAAAAAGCATAATCACAATTTCTAGTAGTAGTTCACTTTCTGATAAACCACTTGCTTTCAGGATTTCGTCGGCAATAAGCAAGCTCATAATGCTTTTTCTGGTTTTAGTTGTGATTTTAACACTAATTTTTTAGACTTAACACAGTAGCTAGAGTTGTTTTTACTAAAGTTTTTTATCAAAATAGGCAGACCTAATTTACATCCACCTATAGAGAGAAATATAAGGCGATCGCCTGCGTGGAACGCAGAAGCTCATCTTGCTCCTGATGCACTGTAGGTAACATCGTTATTAAAAAATAAGGGCTTATCTTTTAATAAGGGTGGTCGCTATTAAAAGTTAGTTTAGTTTTAGGTACAAAAAATCGGTATCGTGGTATTCTGGGTAACTATATACCTAGGATGAAAGAAAAAATTTACAAAACTGTAAGATAACTTTGTTCAGAATTCATCGGCAATAGTCGCAATTTATGATTTTTTAAATCAGGCTCAAGTCCTAAAATTTGCATTGGTACAACGCCTAATAAAGCGTAAGAGACTTCTGTAAGTTCTAAGCAGTCAAAGACACTTCCGCGCCCTTCAATGCACAACTCAACGTCTCTAAATATTCGCCCTTTTGTTATTCCGGCAGTGGTTTCAACGCTAGCTTCTCCTCGTTGAACTAAACCTAATTGAGCAATAACAGATGAAGGTAAACATAATGATGTTGCGCCTGGATCAACTAAAACATCTGTTAATGTAACCGAACGAACTTCTTCTGGGGAAATAAATCCTCGCTCGGCTAATACTTGGTCAATTCGATTGGCTACGTTTAAGGTTATTATTACTTGCCCCATTTGTCTGTCTTTAAAATTTGGGATCGATAGCTTCCTCATAATATTCTGCCCCTGCCTTAATTTAATATCAATCTCATCTACATAATAAGTCATCTGGAATAAATAAGACAGACTCCCGTACTAAACTAGAGTGCTTCCACCTGAATTAATTTCTGAACAGACGTTGTGTTACCGTTGTGCGTACATAGGTAATACGTAAGGAACAGTGTAAGGGCGATCGCTCTGGTCGTCTACAAAGAAGTTCCAATTAAATTGACCTTGAGGAGATAGAGGCAATGTTCCAAGCCTTTTGGACCATAGCTACCGTTCATGGGATGGATTATTTGCTAACCTGGAATTGTAAACATATAGCAAACGCCCAGATTCAGAAAAAGCTCATACAGATTTGTTCTAACTTTGGCTACGAGCTACCAACGATTTGTACCCCTTATGAACTGATGGGAAGGTGAAAAATGCTGACAAACGAAATTTTGGATGAAATTTATCAATATCGGGAAGCCCACGCTGAATTATTTAATTTTAAGATAGATTCAAATGAAAAAAAAATTGGGTTATGAGCAATGTCATATAGTGATTTTAAAGACTTAGATAGCCTAAACTCTTTGGGGATTACAACGATTGAATCAGTGCAAAATTTAATAGCTTCCGAACCGATTGAACCGAGTTTATTTCTTATTGAAGCATTGAAAAGATTCGTACCTCTAGCAACTGCTATCAATACAGAAAAAGCACGCTCGGAATATATAATTGCTCCAATTCTCAGTGAAATTGCGTTCCTTAATTCTCAGGTGAGTTTATTTTCGGGACGTAATTTTAATGTGGACGCCAGCAGAGGATTAACAGGATTTTGTGATTTTATTCTCACTCGCAATCCAGATAAACTAGTGATTAAAGCACCAGTAGTAGTTATTGTAGAAGCAAAAAATGAGAATATTAATGATGGACTTGCACAGTGTATCGCCGAAATGTTTGCAGCACAAATAATCAATCAAAAAAATCAGGAAGAAAATATCAAAACTGTTTATGGTACTGTAACAACGGGACAAGTATGGAGATTTCTTTCAATAGACAAAACTCAGCTTGTAAAAGTTGACCTTAATGAACGTTATTTAACACCTATAAATGAGCTACTGGGAATTCTTGTCGCCTTGATGAAGCAGTAACAGTTCCCCGGAGCAATGTTTACCCTTGGGTGCTTCGATCCTCAGCAGGCATCTAGGTTGACTAATTTCTGCGCAGGCACGTTCTTCAATCCCAGGGCGATTGATGTAAAGAGGAGAATCTAGCGGCAAACAACCACCAGGAAATTTTATCTCTGTCCTTGTCAGAGTCGGTGGAAAATTATCTTGTGCTCAATAGAGTCTTACTTTGCTTGGTCACATGCCTCAATCACAATCACGAATTCGCCTGCAAACCCAATCATGCACTCGCCGATAAAGCATGTAGATAATGTGTTGCAAGACTTAGGTGTGAAGCGTCGAGTGATGTTGAAGTTACCGCATTTTCGAGCGTGTTCCGATAATTGTGCAAGAAACCGATCTCATTCTGACATTACCTCGTCGAATTGCAATGCGGTTTGCTAAATACGCAAACCTTGCTATCCTGGAGCCACCGATTGATTTTGGTCAGTACGACTATATGCAGATTTGGCATGAGCGTCGCGATCGCGATCCGCTACACATCTGGCTACGCGATCTCCGTAGCGTCCCAAACCCAGCTACTCTGAAATTCCAACAAAAATGCCCTTTTGAATATAGCAGTCCTATTTGATTTATGGACAAGGGGGACAAGGGGGAGAT
>CAZZYE010000740.1:0-4442 GCA_964658145.1 uncultured Stigonema sp. | reverse complement strand
TCATCTGAGATCTCTTTGCCATGAAGTTGAGGTTTAAAGTATTTCATTGAAACCTACGAAATATTCCTTTTTAGCGCTCTACGATGACGAAGACTAAGGTAACAGGCGATCGCCCCACAAAGTATCGCCCACACAATTCAAAAAAAATGAAACTCCCAAAACTTAGATATTTAGTAAAAGACGAAATTTTTCTCGCAGTACTGTTTATGGCATCTGGAATTACATTGCTAGTTGGAACAGTTATTTGGGCGGCTTTGCCCTGCCCTAACGAGCCTCAATCTCAGACTACAAACTCCCATAATCTTGAAAAAAGCAACCTTTTTAAAAATAAAAACTGAACAAGGTCAAGGGCGATCGCCTATCAAAAGTATCGCCCACACACATAAAAGTCATGCCTACATTGAAAATCATCAAAACCCCAGATGGTTGGGTAGTATCCGGTTTCCCTAAAGAATCAGAAATTTCTGTTATTGGCTTCTGGGCAAAGGCTTACTTCTACCCTGGCACTTCTCCAACCATTTACTGGAATTTACCTCCCGCAAATAGCGGCTTTGCACTTGAACTAAAGGAGAAAGTTGAGCAAATGTGCGCTTTTCTGCTCGAATTCACCAGCGTTGTAAACGAATTTCGCAATCTTTCGTATCGAAGTTGCCGCAACAAAAAGAGGGAGGGTTCTTCATTAAATGAAGCTGTCTCATACATGAATGAAAGGGCTATAAAACCTCCCTCTTTTTGTCAGGATCAGGCTCCGTATGAGCAAGCAATTCAACAACTAGAAAAAGATGGTTTTTAGGTGAATAGCGATCGTCCAATTAACCTCGACAGATCAGATAACACTGTCAAAATTAAGGAGACGCAATGAACGAAGATCTAAAAGTTACGACTTTTGAAGTCATAATGACTACTACAGAATACCATCACTTCGAGGATCTGTGCAGTGATGCCGCTGGCAATTTAATCGTTGATGTCAACTACCCTAACTTACCCTTCGGAGAAGTTAGGGCTTGCCGAACCCCAGTGCGAGTCGTTCAGTCGAAACCTGAAAGGGGGGATGACTGGCAATGGTTGAGTAACCCAATCTTGGGTAGAGTTCGCACTTTTATCCTCAACCAAGGACAACTCACTTTCCATGTAGGTGAAGAAATCTAGCCAAGCTAATAAGCCAAGACAGCTAGAGGAACCGGGAAAAGATTTAAGCCCCCAAGCCTAGATTATAACCCAACCCAAAATGTACTAAGTCCTACAGCCTTGGTGCGAGGTTTAAAGCACACAGCGCCCCCTACCGCGAGGTAGGTGAGGAGTTTCCCCTATACCTGGATTGACAACCCAGATGTAGAAGCGGGAGTGAAAGCAGGAATAGGCGGTAATAGCTGAAAGCGCCTACTGCAAGCACGAGTTTATGGGTAGAACAAACGAAGTGTCGATGAACCATCGTTACGGCAAGCCAAGGGAAATAAGCTTACATCTCTTGGGTCGGAAATATCCGACAAAGGTAAGGACTATCAAGACTTGGGGACTGAGATAGCGCACCTCCTAAAACCTCGGTGGAAAGACACACCCTAAGAACTCAATCAATGGAAAGTGGGAACGAAATAACCCTCTTATATGCTCCTGTAAAGTACAGGTAGGTGTCAGCCATAAGCATCAAGAGGGAAGGATGGCTCAAGAAGCCAACGCCCAACCTGAATTAACAGGTAATGCCTTAAAAGGGATGGTGTAATTACCGGGATAAGCAGCCGTGAGCCGCAGTGTGGGAAAAGCTAGAGGTAACAGTAGCTATGCATAAGCCTAATTCAGATTCAAAAAAAATTGAATACTGAGGGATGGAAGGATATCAATTGGCGACAAGCCGAGCGATATGTCTTCAAGTTGCAAAAACGCATCTATGCTGCTTCCCGCCGTGGTGATGTCAAGCGAGTCCGCAAACTCCAGAAGACGCTGATGAGGTCTTGGTCTAATAAGGTACTAGCGGTACGACGGGTAACAGTCGAAAACCAAGGCAAAAAGACGGCAGGTGTGGACGGTGTTAAAGCACTATCCCCAGAAGCACGTATGGAATTGGTTGGGGAACTCAAGCTAACTGGTAAATCCAAACCCACTCGTAGAGTTTGGATACCAAAGCCAGGTAGAGAAGAAAAGCGCCCCCTAGGAATACCCACAATGTACGACCGCGCACTACAGGCTGTAGTCAAAGCTGCACTTGAGCCAGAATGGGAAGCGGTTTTTGAACCAAATTCCTATGGCTTTAGACCAGGAAGGTCATGCCATGATGCGATAAAACAGGTAAAAAACTGTATTCAAGGCAAAGCGAAATACGTGTTAGACGCGGATATAGCTCGTTGCTTTGACCGCATCAACCATGAAGTATTGCTCCAAAAGTTGAACATCAAAGGCAAGGTTAGGCAACAAATAAAATCCTGGCTTAAGTCCGGAGTAATCGACCAAGGGGCATTCACTGCCACATCTGAGGGTACACCACAGGGTGGAGTCATTTCTCCATTACTCGCAAATATTGCCCTCCACGGCTTGGAAAATCGCCTGATGGAATATGCCGAAACACTACCAGGAAGAAAGCGAGTCAATCGTGAAAATCTTGGGTGGGTAAGGTACGCAGACGATTTTGTGGTATTCCATCAAAACAAAGCCGTCGTCCAAAGATGCCGAGAAATAATCTCGGAATGGTTAGTTGACATAGGACTTGAGTTGAAACCTGAGAAAACCCGGTTAACTCACACACTCAAATCTGTAGAAAGTGAGGATGGTCTTGCTGGATTTGACTTTCTAGGTCATCACATCCAACAATACCCAGCCGGAAAATACCGGAGTAACATAAATGCTCAAGGTACAATATTAGGTTTTAACACCCTCATCACCCCATCCGCGAAGGCGAGTAAGGTTCACAATGAGGAAATCGGAAGAATCATCACAAAACATAGGTCTTCGCCCCAATCGGCGCTCATAAAAGACCTCAACCCTGTAATAAGGGGATGGACTTCTTTCTACTCAAAATCCGATGCTAATACGGTCGGAGAACTGTCAAAACAAGACAACCTCACATACCTGAAACTTCGACGATGGGCAAAACGCCGATGTGGAAACATAAATGATGGACACATCAAATACTGGACTTCCATAAACGGCGATAATTGGGTATTCGCAACTAAGGAAGGGAATGCGAACCCCCTCCGGCTACTAAAACATAGGGATACCAGTTGCAGTAGCACTGACTATGTTAAGGTTAAAGGCGATAAAAGCCCCTACGATGGTGACCTAATATACTGGAGTTCGAGACTAGGGACACATCCTGAAATGCCTAATCGTAAGGCTAAGTTGCTGAAGCAGCAAAAAGGTAAATGTCCTTGGTGTGGATTAAGCTTCCAACACTGTGATGTTCTAGAAGTAGACCACATCATCCCCAGAGCCATTGGAGGTAAGGATGATTACAAAAACCTGCAACTACTACATCGGCATTGTCACGACGAAAAAACCGCACTTGACCTAAAAGAAATTAGGAGGAAAGACCACTCAAAATTCTTTGAAAAACTCTCCCATTTTTGGGAAAAGTTTGACTGGGAATGGGTGAACGACATCCCTAATTTCATTGGTCGTGCTGTCAGGAAGTCCGATTTGACAAATGGACAACACGCTGAGTAGCCGTGTGCGCTGAAATGGCGCATGCACGGTTTCGGATGGGAGGGGCAGAGCAGTAATGCTCTCCTCGACCCTACCTAGATGGCTATGGTTCACGGTAGGTGAGAGTAATTAGTTGGTTAGCGCACTTGGGAGAGTCTCCGTACTCGTATACCAGGTTCTGAGATGTAGTAAGGCGATACGTACAAACATTTCCCTCATTTGTACCTCTATCCGGCTTAGTCGTGTAATAAAAGATACGCTTACTACATTGCGCTAAGGGACTGGCAAGGATGCCTAAATACAAAACCGTAAGGAATTCGATTATCTCCATGAACCAAAACAATCAAGCAACCCGTGTACCAGTAATAGACTTAAAAGGCAAGCCTTTAATGCCAACTACAGCTGCTAGGGCAAGGAAATGGATTAAATCGGGTAAGGCAGTAGGCAGACGCAATAAGTTAGGTGTATTCTACGTTCAGCTAAACCAGAAACCATCAGGTTACGAAACACAAACAATAGTGGCGGGAACCGACAGAGGGAAGTGTTTTACTGGTATTGCTTTTCAAACTAAATTAGCAACGATTGCATTGTTTCATGCATGTTTGCCAGGGTTTTATAAGTCCAAAAAGGTATCCTCCAAAAAGAAAAGTTTAGACCGTCAATCCGTCACAGGAAAAATGGCAAAGCGTTTGCATGGAATTTTGTCGTTGGTTGTTCGCGGATTAGTCCGGGCTGTCTAAACTGCTATGCCGCCGCTGCTGCGAAAACTGGAAGATTACAGCAGTTCCCGCAATATCAAGCAGCAGGTA
>CAZZYE010000739.1:0-4444 GCA_964658145.1 uncultured Stigonema sp. | reverse complement strand
CAATTAACAACTAACAAATTACGAGCGTACTACCACAGGCGTTCCCATCTTGATCTGCTTGTACAACAATCGGATATCAGGATTGCGCATTCTCAAGCAGCCGTGGGATATAGCACTGCCCACTAGTTCAACTTCCGGTGTGCCATGAAAGCCAATTTGATTACGTCCATCTGACCAAAAACCAATCCATCGGTCTCCAAGGGGACTATCGTGTCCAGCCTCAAAGACCTTGCCGGTAATCGGGTGACGCCAGACAGGATTGGTTTGCTTATTTAGCACGCTGAAAGTACCTGTGGGGGTTTCCCAACCCTTCTTACCGACAGCGATTGGGTAACTGGCTATGACCAAATTTTGTTTGTAAACATAGACACGGCGATCGCCTAAATCAACCACTACCTGCTTCTGGTTAGGTGCAAGGCTATTAGATGATTCTTGTTTTGCCGACCCTTGAGTCAATAACGACTTTAAAGGGGAATTACCAATTGGATTTTGTATATTACCCTGCTCATTGTAGCTTGGTGCTTGAGTACTCGTTGCTCCCATAGCTATGGCATTTCCACTAGTCTCCGAATTACTACTACCAGTCCCCGAACTACTATCATTCGTCATAGAAGCAGTCATGCGCCAATGGACAGCGAGAGATAGAATTGCTGTACCAAAACAGAGCCACATCACTATACGCGCTACAGATTCATTTCTTACCATCGCCATCGTCTATATTTCTCCAGCATATTTAGCTGATACATCATGCCTCATGCGCTCCAACCATCTTCCCATCTCTCGATGCCTTAATGACTATCTTTGATTACAATTCCATTTAAGCAGTTGAATTCTCCTTACCAATTACCAAAAATTTACAGACTTTTATCACTTCCCTCATAAATATCTCCATAACCTTGGGCAAACTAGGACTATAACGATTGTGGCACTGCCTATAGTTTAAAAAATGACGGAGAAAACTCTTACTCCCTGGAACTGTAGAAGTGCAATAACAATCATTACTGGTGTGGGTGGGAGAAAAACTATGTTGGAAAAACTATTGTTAGCAGTCACAATTACATTTTCCCTCAATCTATTTTTGCAAGTTCGCGTACCTAATCAAACTAACACTGGGAAGAGCGAAGTGCAGCCAACGGAAACATTACCACAGATTCTGGTGACAGCGATGTCAAAAAAATAATAGTTAAGATGAGCCAATTGTTGTAAACCTTAAACGAGAAAGCTTTTGACATGAGTTGATATTACCGAAAAAGGCAGTAAAATTTGACTTTCAGCAAAGACCGGATTTTATGAAGCTGGATTTTATACCATTATTTTTGTGTCTTGTCAATAGCACATGGTCAGATGTCAGTGGTTGCACAACGGCATAGGTGGGAAAACAGCGATTGACTCTAACTGTAGCCAATTGGCGCGCCACAGCTTTAGAGTTCGGTGTTCCAGTCATAAATCCGTCACTCACCAAAGAAACTTCCCACCGATTAGTATGTCTAATTAATAGGGATGTTTAAAAGCCAGTACGATCTATGACTCAATCGATTACTGTATCCTGGTCAACTGTTGAAACGAGGCTTCCATTCGCGTCGGTGCAAGTTGACAAACTCTCCAATCACGACCTAATCTTGCGCTGTCAAACAGGAGTGCGTCCCGATCGGGCTGCGTTTGCAGAACTATTGCGCCGCTATCAATCCCAAATCGATAGAGTTTTGTACCATCTGGCTCCAGATTGGCACGACAGAGCTGATTTGGCTCAAGAAGTTTGGATTCGAGTGTATCGAAATATTAACCGACTACAAGAGCCGTCAAAATTCCGGGGTTGGTTAAGCCGCATTGCTACCAACTTATTTTATGATGAGTTGCGCAAACGCAAGCGAGTTGTTAATCCCTTGTCACTGGATGCTCCCCGGTCGGTAGACGATGGCGAGATGGATTGGGAAATTGCTGGCGATACTCCCGGTCCTGAGGAAGAACTGACGACGAGAGAGTTTTACGAGCAACTGCGGGTGGCGATTGCGGATTTACCAGAGGTGTTTCGGACTACAATTGTCCTTAGAGAAATCGAAGGTTTAGCATACGAAGAAATTGCCGAAATCACTGGTGTGTCGTTGGGAACAGTGAAATCGAGAATAGCGAGAGCTAGATCGAGATTACAGACGCAGTTGCAAAATTATCTAGATGCGTAAAATGAATGAGTACAGGGAAATGGCAAAATTTGTTAATTCATTAAGAATATTTAAAAAAAAGCAGATAGCAACTGCCGCCAGGAGAAAAGTTGATTAATTTTTCAAGCTTGTCCGATCCCTTTACCCGTTTAGGAATTGGTAATGTTAAAATGACTACTGATTCTCAGTTTGATGACCGTTCTCACTTGCAATTTTATTTGGATTTGCCAGATGGGAAGGATATGCATACCAATGAATCGACGGGTAGTATGGATATGGTGAAGCGCGATCGCTTCGAGTTATTGAGTGCTTACCTCGATGGTGAGGTGACAGCTGTCGAACGCAGGCAAGTAGAAGAATGGTTGGCAGATGACCCAACAGTTCTATGCTTGTATAAGCGATTGTTAAAGCTCAGGCAAGGCATGCGGACTCTGCCAATGCCGCTACCACGACAGCCAGTAGCACAAACAGTCGAGAATGTGTTGGCAAGTTCGCGTCGCCGTTCTCAAACAGCTTGGATGTATGGAAGTGCTGCCGTTGCTGCCTGTGTCATCAGCGCCGTGTCAAGCTTAATACCAAATGGTGAATCAAGAGTACCGAATCTGGCTCAAAAACAATCAGCACAACCAATACAACAAGCACAGTCATCGCCGTCTGCGCCTGTTTGGGCTTCACCACTAATGGTTGCTATAAATAACCCAGTAGTGCCAATTCCTAAAACAGCAAAAGTGTTTCCTGTAGTCTCGCCAGAAAACAAAGAAAACAAAGTGGAATTGCAGCCTCAACCACAGGAGATAAATTAGAATTATGAATGATGAATTATAAATTATGAAAATTTTGGAAAATTCATAAATTAGAATTTATATATTAAAATTCATAATTCATAATTTACCGCTCCAACAGCCATCAGTTAGCACAACGCCTTCTAGTTGGCAGACTGACTCTTTAGTCATTAAGTAGACCCAAGCAGAACCAAGCGATCGCCCCTCTTGGTCGTAAACCTCAATCATTTGTCGATAGTAGAGGTTTTCTGACGTATTTCTTGTGGGCTGGTAATCTTCCAACTCATCCAGCGCCATTAAAATTTCTGGGTTAGTAAAAGAGAGTAAATATCCGTGGACGGGTTTGTCCCCAAGCGTCATAGCTGGAAAGCCCATCGGTAAAGCAAACAGTTCACCGAGTGCGATCGCAGGAGTAGCATTTAACACAACACTTGCACAGTATCTTTGATAGTTCGCTTCATCTGGTTTGAGTGTGCCATAGACAAAGATCCGCAACAAGGTTGAAGATTTTTCTTTGAATTCAGCCATTCCTTCCTTTACAGCAGTTTTCAATTGCATTGACCACATTGTAGGGGCGCGGAAACCGCGCCCCTACGGTTATATTGTGGTCTACCCGACTGATATTCGCTGTAACTCCTAACTCGATTCCACAAAAAAATATCTGCGTCGGGTGCGCCCTGGGGTGCGGTTCAAAATCTAAAATCGGTATAGATAACCAATTCCTCTGCCTACCATATACCATAGAGGCAGACACGATTACAGATCCAGTAGGAGTATTTTTCAGTGGAGTCCCGATACAACCCAGCAAAAATTGAGGAAAAATGGCAAAAAACATGGACTGAACTCGGCTTGGATAAAACACCTACAGATCATAGCAAGCCAAAATTCTACGCTTTGTCCATGTTCCCCTATCCATCGGGCAGCCTGCATATGGGTCACGTCCGTAATTATACGATTACCGATGTGATTGCTCGCCTCAAACGGATGCAAGGGTATCGAGTACTGCATCCTATGGGTTGGGATGCCTTTGGCTTACCAGCAGAAAACGCCGCAATTGACCGGGGTATTCCACCAGCGAAGTGGACTTATGAAAATATCACCCAGATGCGACAGCAATTAAAGCGCCTCGGCTTGTCCATCGACTGGGATTGTGAACTTGCCACTTGTTCACCAGATTATTATAAGTGGACACAATGGATTTTCTTGCAGTTTTTGCAAGCGGGGTTAGCTTACCAAAAAGAAGCAGCGGTAAACTGGGACCCTATTGACCAAACTGTAGTAGCGAACGAGCAAGTTGATAGTGAAGGACGTTCTTGGCGTAGCGGTGCCAAAGTCGAACGCAAACTCTTGCGACAGTGGTTTTTGAAGATTACCGACTACGCCGAAGAATTATTGCATGACCTCGATAAGTTGCCAGGTTGGCCCGAACGTGTCAAATTGATGCAAGCAAACTGGATTGGTAAATCCACAGGCGCGTACTTAGAATTTCCCATTGTCGGGAGT
>CAZZYE010000738.1:0-4452 GCA_964658145.1 uncultured Stigonema sp. | reverse complement strand
CTAGCAACTAACAACTAACAACTTTTCTATGAACCGACGTGATTTTCTGATCGACGCTGGCATTTTTACAGTTAGTGCCTTAACAGCTATTGGCACCCACGCTTGTATAGCCAGATCTGCTACATACGACAGCAGCAACCAGAAGCGCTTGATTGTAATTTTCCTGCGCGGCGCAGTGGATGGATTAAATGTAGTAGTTCCTTACTCGGAAACTGCTTACTATCAAGCGCGACCTAAAATTGCTATTCCGCAACCAAGTCAGCAAGGTGGAGTTCTCGATTTAGATGGTCGCTTTGGGTTGCATCCAGCATTGGCACCCTTGATACCCCTTTGGCAGCAGAAGACTCTTGCCTTTGTTCATGCCTGTGGTTCTCCCGATCCAACTCGTTCCCACTTTGATGCTCAATATTACATGGAAGGCGGTACCCCTGATGTGAAAAACACTAGCGATGGTTGGATGAATCGTCTACTAAACATTTTATCTGGACATTCACCCATCCAAGCTGTGAGTTTGGGTGCGACTACACCACACATTCTTTCTGGACGGATGCCTGTCGCTAATCTAGCGTCAGGTAGAAATGCTGACAAGCCCTTGCCACTAGATCGCCCACAAGTAGCAGAGGCGTTTGATAAACTTTATAGCGGTAAAGATAACCTGAGTCAGACATATCACGAGGGACGGATGGCGCGTCAAGAGCTGAAGCATGATCTTGATGCGGAAATGAAAATGGCGAATAATGGTGCGCCTTTGCCCTTCGGCTTTGCCAAGGATGCCCAACGGCTAGCACAACTGATGGTAAGAGATCCCAGAATACAGTTGGGGTTTATGGATTTGGGTGGTTGGGATACCCACGTTAATCAGGGTAGTAGTACAGGACAGTTAGCCCGTAATTTGGAACAATTAGGACAGGGTTTGACAAGTCTGGTGCAGGGGTTAGGCTTGGTTTACCAGAACACAGCGATTGTGGTGATGTCTGAGTTTGGACGCACAGTACATGAAAATGGCAATGGTGGTACTGACCACGGACATGGAAATGTGATGTGGGTCTTGGGCGGACTTGTTCACGGTGGCAAAGTTTATGGACAATGGCCCGGTTTATCAACTGACCAGCTTTACCAGGGTAGGGATTTGGCAATTACAACCGATTTTCGGGATGCGATCGCTACTATATTGAAACGTCATCTGAATCTGGATCAAGTAAAACTGAATCAAGTTTTTCCAGATTATGCACCCCAGCAGAACATCGAATTGATTTAATGGCAATAAATTTTTATAATTCCAATAAAAACTCAAAGAAACTTAAATATCCCAGAATTAAATGTCAGTTATGATGCAATAATTTAGGTAGAGCACAATGTCAGGGAGTTAACTCATGGGATCTGCGGTCGGAATGGTTGAGGTGCGGGGATTGCCTCCAGCACTTGCGGTTGCTGATGTGATGTGTAAAGCTGCCCGTGTCACCTTAGTGAAAATGGAAAAGGTGAGTGGGGCTTACGTCACAATCGTCGTCCGGGGTCCAGTCTCTGAGGTGAAAATCGCGGTGGAAGCGGGAATCGAAGCGGCTAAGAAAATGCAGCCTTACAAAGACGGGGATAAACTATTCTTATCGTCTCACTACATCCCGCGACCCAATGAAAATTTGATGGCAGTTTTACCGATTGATTATACCGAGAGAACTGCCGATTTTAATCAGGTGTAGATTACCCAGTTTGTATAGTAATGACAAGTGGTAGGCTGGGGAGCCAGCGCAGCAGGCGGGTTTCCCGCCGTAGGCGACTGGCGTTTGAGGAACATTACCCAGCAATTCACCGGGTTTCACTGCCCTTCAAACCAACCTACTAATTTAGTAATATTGCAGTAGGACCGGAGTAATTAACACAAGGCTTCTACATTATGTCGATAGGCGATCAAGGCGTGCTTGCCCTGATCGCTTTTCAATGACTCCAGGATCTCATCAGATACTTCTAATGAAACAATGGTCTTGATTTCAATGTTGGTGTTGTAGCCTGATATATCTCCCATCCGTCTGCCGTGACCGCCTTCACCCTGCGCTTGAGTAATAGTGTAGCCGCTTACACTATAGCTTTTCAGTAGTTGGACAATACGATCTTTCAGCACTGTTTCACCAATAATAGTCAGCAGGACTGCAGGTTGGACGAGAGGGTCTGAGTTTGACATGGAGAACTCCATATAATAGGTTTTGGCTTCTAAAGCTTAAACTGTTGTCGCGCAGATCAATGACTTTTCCGAGAATTTAGTTGAACTTGGATTGATTTGGAAAAGTCGCAAAGCTGCATCAACGATAGTTGCAAACATCTCACAAACCTTTTACGGTTTTCTTAAAAAAGATTAACATTTTGTTACTATTATATTTTAAATATCTATGCTTAGTCAAATAGAAACTGAGTATTTTTGCTTTGCTCTCTGATAAGTGCTACTTAACTAAAATCAATTTGGACAAAGATAGGAATTATGCATTGACAGAAATACTCAAGTATGGCGTAGACCACAATGTGACCGTAAGTAAGGGCGCGGAGACCGCGCCCCTACGATGTAATTGTTATTTATGACACTACATCACTAAGCGAACTAGCGATCGTTTGGACATGAATAATTCTCGCATAGTCAAAATTAGTAGATATCTCAGCCGACACCTGCGCCATCAACCTGATCGCATTGGCATTAAACTCGGTTCTGGTGGCTGGGTTGCTGTAGACGAACTGTTAGCAGCTTGTAAAAAACATCAATTTGCAATCAGCCGTGCCGAATTAAATGAAGTAGTTGCTAACAACGACAAAAAACGCTTTTCCTTTGACTCTACAGGCACTCTCATTCGTGCTAATCAAGGACACAGCATAGAAGTCGATTTGCAATTGGAACCTGTTGTGCCTCCCAATGTACTTTATCACGGTACAAGTGCGGGTGCAGTTGAGTCAATTCTCCAAACAGGACTTAACAAAATGTCCCGTCACCATGTGCATTTATCATCGGAAATTACCACAGCAAAAGCTGTCGGCGCAAGACATGGCAAACCAGTTGTTTTTACTGTGGATGCAGCCACAATGCATCAGGCGGGTTATGAGTTCTACTGTTCTGAAAATGGTGTTTGGTTGGTGGATCATGTGCCACCAGAGTATCTGCAAAAGATTTAATACATGGTAAGGGCGCGGAAACCGCGCCCCTACGGTTAGATTGTGGTCTACCCAAATGAATACTGCGCTTTGCAGCTTGACTCATACTACTGCATAGAAGACTATTTCTGTCAATGCGATCGTCCTAGGAGAACGTGAAACTCTCGCAAAGACCAAAGCAAGGAATTACAAAAATTTTTGCCTTGCTACTCGACCTCTCAAAACTTGCTCACCTGTGTTAAGTAGGTCAGCATAAATAAATCATCTTGGTTCGTAGTTGCGCTTCAGAGCGCTAAAGCGCAACTACAAGCCTTTTCCTTCCTTTTACAAAACTTTACATAGTTGGCATTAATCTCGCCAACTTACTTAGTGAGAGTGGTATTGAGGTCTAACTCTTTCACCTTAGCTACCTCCTGATCCTGAAGAGATTTTAGCCCGTGTACGCAGGCTAAGTTCGTATTAACAAATTAGTGTTGGCGGAGGGGTTAGTAATTTCTAAGTTGTAACGAGAATGCCTCAAAGCTAAAATGGGTAAAAATGAGTAATAATCAAGCTATTCAAAACAATTCACAAGGCAGTTATGAATATATTGCTTACACCAGAAATGTCAGAATTTGTGAACAAGCAGTTAAAAAGTGGAAAATATCAAGACGCACTGGCAGTGATTCAGGAAGGATTAAGATTGTTAGAGGAAAACGAGAGGATTTATAAAGGACGGTTTGAGGAATTGAGAAAGGAAGTAATGATTGGAGTAGAACAGCTTCGTCGTGGTGAAAAAATTGATGGAGAAACAGCAATGAGACAATTAAGGGAAGAGATTATTCAACGTTCTCAAGATTAATGGCATCTTATATTATTTCTCCCCAGGCTTTACAAGATTTGAGACAGATCGCAGCCTTCAAAGAGCAATCTAGTTTTAGTGCAGCTTTGAGATTAGTGGATAAAATTACCCAAAAGATGCAAACTTTGGCAAAATTCCCTAATATGGGTAAGCATCGGCAAGAACTGGTAACAGGGTTGCGAAGTTTTCCGGTAGAGGATTACTTGATATTTTATTTTCCCACAGCAGAAGGAATTGAGATAGCACGAGTGGTAAGTGGTTATCGAGATTTAGAGGCACTTTTTACAGATGAGGATGAGAACTAATTAAGGATATGAGAGCATAATTCGTAATTCGTAGTTAGTAATTCGTAATTATTACGAGCCAAAATGCGGTATGGCTATGATATCATGTCCGTATAAACAGTTACGATATACCGACCGATGCCCCCGTCCCCTCTCCCAAGCATGGGAGAGGGGAGCGAGCGAGGGCGGGGTGAG
>CAZZYE010000737.1:0-4455 GCA_964658145.1 uncultured Stigonema sp. | reverse complement strand
CCCCCTCATGTCCCCCTACTCCTGTTCCCTGAGGTAAATAGAGGGTAAACGTACTCCCGCGATCGAGGCGACTGACGAGTTTAATTTCGCCACCCAACAGACGAGTAATTTCACGGCTAATTGATAAGCCCAAACCTGTACCGCCATATTTGCGACTGGTGGTGCCATCTGCCTGCTGAAACGCCTCGAAAATTACCTTTTGTTTGTCAGGGGAAATGCCAATGCCTGTATCACTGACGGTGAAGGCGAACACACTAGTAGCGCGATTCAATGAAACGGAGTCATTGCTCCATCCTTGCTTTGCCACCTCAACTCGCAAACTGACGATACCACGTTCTGTAAATTTAAACGCATTTGAGAGCAGATTTTTCAAGACTTGTTGTAAGCGTTTTACGTCAGTGTGGATGCTTGTTGGTAGTTCGGGTGCCAAGTCAATGGTGAAGTTGAGGCTTTTGTCAACTGCTACTTGCTGAAAGATGCCATTTAAGTGGTAGCGCAACTCGGAAAACTGCATCTGACTGATGTCAATTGACATGGTTCCAGATTCGATTTTTGCCAAGTCCAAAATGTCATTGATTAACACCAACAAATCATTACCTGCAGAATAAACCGTATGGCTATATTCCACTTGTTTGGCTGTGAGATTGCCCTCGCCGTTATCTGCTAGCAATTTTGCTAAAATCAACAAGCTGTTCAAAGGTGTCCGCAATTCATGGGACATGTTGGCAAGAAACTCAGATTTGTATTTTGACGATAAGGCTAGTTGCTCGGCTTTCTCTTCCAACGACCGTCTTGCCAGTTCTATTTCCTGATTCTGGCGTTCGACTTCTTTTTTTTGTATGGCTAACAACTCTGCCTTTTCTTCTAGTGCGGCGTTGGTTTGTTGTAACTCTTCTTGCTGTTTCTTCAGTAAATTCTCGGATGATTGAAGTGTTTGAGCTTGTTGTTCTAGACGTTTGTTGGTTTCCCTGAGTTCGTTTTGCTGACTTTGCAACTCCTCTGTTAAAGACTGCGACTGTTTAAGTAACTTTTCAGTACGCATACTGGCAGCGATGGTGTTCAAGACAATCGCTATACTTTCGGTTAGTTGATCTAAGAACGTCAGATGAATCTCGCTAAAGCGCCGGAATGAAGCCAGTTCAATTACTGCCGTTACCTGTCCTTCAAATAGTACGGGTAACACCACAGCGTTCAGTGGGGTGGCTTCGCCTAAGCCAGAACTAATTTTGATATAGTCTAGCGGTATCTCTAAGAGCAGAATGCGTTCTTTTTCCAAAGCACATTGTCCTACCAAGCCTTCACCCAAGTAGAAGCGGTTAGCAAGATTCTTGCGCTCCCGATAAGCGTAACTGCTGATCAGCTTCAAATATGGTACTTCTTCCGCTTCCATGATGTAGAACACGCCACAATTCGCTCCTACCAGTGGCGCTAATTCCGAAAGAATGAGTTTAGATACGGCTTCAAGGTCGCGCTGACCTTGAAGCATGCGGGTAAACTTGGCTAAGTTAGTTTTCAACCAGTCTTGTTCGGTGTTTTTCTGCGTTGTCTCCCGCAGGTTAGCAATCATCTGGTTGATGTTGTCTTTGAGGATGGCGACCTCACCTTGCGCAAGGACGGCAATTGATCGCGTCAAGTCACCCTTAGTAACGGCTGTTGCTACTTCGGCGATCGCCCGCAACTGGGTAGTGAGAGTGGCAGCAAGTTCGTTGACGTTGTCAGTCAAATCTTTCCAAGTACCAGCAGCCCCAGGCACAGAAGCTTGTCCGCCTAACTGACCTTCAATGCCCACCTCCCGCGCCACGGTGGTAACTTGGTTGGCAAAAGTCGCTAGGGTGTCAATCATCTCATTAATCGTCTCTGCCAAAGTTTCAATTTCTCCCTTGGCATCCAGCATCAGTTTCCGCTTCAAATCACCATTAGCAACTGCCGTCACTACCCTAGCAATACCTCGCACTTGTGCCGTCAAGTTACCGGCCATTGAGTTCACATTGTCGGTTAAATCTTTCCAAGTACCAGCTACGCCCTTAACTTGCGCTTGACCACCCAGCTTACCTTCAGTTCCCACTTCACGGGCGACCCTTGTGACTTCTGATGCAAAGGAACTTAGCTGATCCACCATTGTGTTGATGGTGTTTTTCAACTCCAAAATCTCGCCTTTAACATCAACAGTGATTTTCTTCGAGAGGTCACCGTTTGCCACCGCTTTCGTCACTTCAGCAATGTTCCGCACCTGTGCTGTTAAGTTCCCTGCCATCAAGTTAACGTTGTCGGTCAAATCTTTCCAAGTACCACCCACACCCCGGACATAGGCTTGTACGCCCAGCTTACCTTCAGTTCCCACTTCACGAGCAACCCGTGTGACTTCACTGGCAAATGAGTTCAGCTGATCCACCATTGTGTTGATGGTGTTTTTCAACTCCAAAATCTCACCTTTAACATTAACGGTGATTTTCTTCGAGAGGTCGCCGTTTGCCACTGCGGTAGTAACTTCGGCAATGTTGCGGACTTGTGCTGTTAAGTTACCCGCCATCAAGTTCACATTGTCGGTCAAATCTTTCCAAGTACCAGCTACACCAGGCACTTGGGCTTGTACACCCAGCTTTCCTTCAGTACCCACTTCACGGGCAACCCGTGTGACTTCACTGGCAAATGAGTTCAGCTGACCCACCATCGTGTTCACCATTTCGGCAGTTTGGAAAAACTCTCCTTTGAGGGGTCTACCGTCTATTATTGGTGCGATAGTTTGGGATAAGTCGCCATTTGCCACAGCCCGGATCACACGAGCTGTTTCAGCTGTAGGTTGGACTAAATCTGTAATTAGTGTATTGACAGAATCAACGCCAACTGCCCAGGAACCGCGAACATTTCCCAGAGTTGCGCGTTCAGTAATTTTACCTTCTTTACCGACAACATTACTAATCCTTTGTAGCTCTGCTGTCATCCGCTCGTTTTGTTCAATAATATCATTAAGCGTATCGGCAATTTTTCCTGCCATGCCAGTTTGGTCTATTGGCATCCGCGCCGAAAAATCACCTTTTTTGACTGCCGCCAGCGTTCTCAGTAGCTGTTTTAAATCTATATTGTCGCTTTCTCTTGTTAATTGTTCAGTGGACATATTACTGGAATATTAAAATTTATAACTTTTCAACTCACAGATGCTTACGCTCCAAAACAGTTTGGGCAGTTGCCACTTCTGTTGCTAACTCCGCTGATGACTCATTGAAGTATAAAATAAAATGTTATGCTGTGCTAGTAGCTGAATAAACTCCCACTTCGAGATTCCTAATAACTCAGCTGCTTTGCCCGTTGAAATTCGCTCTTGCCGAAATAACTCCAATGCTACCAATTCTAAAATGTGTGCTTCTAATTGTGGCTCTGGTATGTCAAGCGCCCCAAGTAAATCCCGTGGTAGTTGTAAGTTAACTGTAAGTTTACTCATGATCAATTACTTAATTATATTAGTTGGGCGTAACATCTTCACTACAACCCTTGCTAGTTGAAAACGCGCTCCAGTGAAATTACGGCATTATCTGATATTCCTCAACTGTCAAAAGGCGAACTTCTCATACCATACCCGTTACTTGGATAGCCTTAATCGTCATTCTAATAGTTATTCAACCTAACAACTCGTTTACCGCCACACTAAAACCCAGCAATACTTTTTGAGTACTCACCACATCACCAGCTTTGAACCCCAAAATCTGATTCTGAGTTACCACAAAAACTAACCGACTATCAGGAAACACTAGCCAAACTTCCTCGCAACCAGACTGTAGATACTCCTGTGCTTTCAGAAATAAGTCCTCAGCTAAATCAGTGGGTGAAACAATCTCAGCAATCAGGGGAAAACTCTGTGGCAAAGTAGGAACATTGCCGAATTGAGCGACTAATTCAGGCGTAAGATAAGCTACATCAGGACGACGCCCTTGCTTGTTTGTGCGACAAGGTACTTCTGTATAAACTTTCCCACCTTGCTGATTGGAGTTGATGTAACTTCTCCAGTAAAAGCTGAGATTAGCCTGAATTTCACTATGTTTTAACGTCATTCCAGTTTTCTCTACAAGTTCACCGTCTACCCACTCCATACCCTCTGGAAGATTTGCCATATAGTCTTCTAGAGAGTGGATTTCAGGGACTAATATCACATCTTTGTGTTTGGATAGCATTGTAAGTCTCCGTTATGACTCTATAAATATATAATGTATATTGTTGATATTGTTCTGCCAAACAGGGTAGAGCAATTGCGATCGCACCGACTTATTCAAACAAACCGTGCTGTTATTAGTACCCAGGTGATTGGTGAGTTCTTCGTAGCGACAACATCTGCTAAGGGAGCGATCGTTTAAGTAATTACATGAATGCTTGCCATGTAGTAGATAGATCCTAGACTAGAAATATAGGCAGGACTTACGCAACTGGCACAAGCAATGGCGCGGCGTAGCCGCGTCGAGCGCC
>CAZZYE010000736.1:0-4464 GCA_964658145.1 uncultured Stigonema sp. | reverse complement strand
GTTGATCCCTATCTGAGCGCGATCGCACTCCTACCCCCC
Source organism: uncultured Stigonema sp. (assembly GCA_964658145.1). Lineage (GTDB taxonomy): Bacteria > Cyanobacteriota > Cyanobacteriia > Cyanobacteriales > Nostocaceae > Stigonema. Next base: position 4,425 of record CAZZYE010000736.1, on the reverse strand, counting down.
CTGAACGGTTACCTATGTTGTAACTTAAGTTCTATCTACAAACTACAAATTTTATAACTTTACTGAGATCTTGCACCATTCTCAACAAGGTGAGAGAAACTGGGTAACTGAGACGATAAATTAACAACATTTACCCCCATCCATAGTAGTCACTTCTAAATCAGACCTCAGCCACCAATCAGAACCGTCTCATCACCACCTGTAATTTTATTAGTTGGACCAAGTGCTTCCAAAATTGTGTCACCTTGGCGACAGGCAGGGAGGCTGTTGATAAACACGGTCTTGCTACCATCAATGACGACACCAGGACCGTGGGGAGGTATTGGAAATGGTGTCTCGCAAGCATGAATATCAACGCCCAAAGCTGCCGAGGGCATGATGGAAGCGCTCATGATACCTAGTGCTGTAGTCTTTGCGAGTTCTGCCGCCGCCTCCGCCGCCTCACCAACTATAGGTACTCCAGCCACGTCTGCCGCAGCTTCAACAGCAGCGTCAACAGCAATGTCAGAGACTTCCTTCTCAGCCATCAAAGCTGCAACTGCCTCAGCAGGCAAACCCCGCCAAGCAGGTCTGTTCCCAATCAATACATTAAGGCTGCCCGGTCCTCCCGTCAAGACTGGTGGTATTGGGTGCGCTACAAAATCCTCAATTCTTGCTGCTGGTTTGCCCATAAGAAAAACCTCAATTAAATTTTTCTCTGCCCAATATGATTAAAGAGACAAAGTTGGATTAAGTTGAATCGGCTTACCTTTGACAGTAACCGTCAAGCCAGCTTCAATATCAATTTTACCCGTAGCATTGATATCAATGTTTTCTTTAGCAGTTAAGGAAATGTTCCCTATAGAACTCACTAAAATCTTTGGAGGGGCGCTGCGATCGCTCATTTTGATATCATGACCAGCTTTGGTTTTTATTTCCACAAAGCCTTCACTATCGTTAAGATGCAACTTATGACCGCCAGCAGTTTCTACATAGACACCTGCTTTACTGCCTTCTTTATCCTCTTCTACAAACTCAATGGTATGACCTGTACGAGTTTTTATAGTCCGTAGCCGTACTTTGCCACCTGTAATCGTGTCATCCACAGTTTCAGGTGTAGCATCCTTGCCATTCCAAACACCGCCAATAATGTAAGGTCGATGAATATCGCCGTGTTCAAAACCGACTAGAACTTCGTCATTCACCTCAGGTAAACAATAAAACCCCCGCTTGTCCGCTGCACCAAGACCTACCACCCTAGCCCAGTTACTAGCATGTTCCTCCGTAAGGGTGGGAAGTTTGACTCTGACCCGACCCCAGCCTTGGGGATCTTTATTATCAGTGACAATACCCACCAAGAGAGTCTGACCTGGCTGTAGGTGTACTTGCGGCGACAAGGTTGTGAGTAAGCTGCCGCTGCGTAGCCCCCGGACACTAAATTCAGTTGTATAAACTCGTTGTCTGTAGAAATGGCGTGTTTCAGTGACGTAATACTTGCCAGTGTAGCGATCGCCCATCCCCTCCAAGTTAATAACTCGTCCTGGCCGGATTTCCGGATTGCCGTCAGCCTTGGCATCTGCATAAACAAACTCCCCTCCGAGTTCATCACACAAAGCTTGAGCCATCATCTCTGCTTCTTTAGGTTTGAATACGGGCTGGTCTACAACAATCATTTTGGGATTATCGACATTAAATTTAGTACTGGTGCTACTTCCTTTGCCATTGCCAGTTTCGGTTACAGGTTTTTCTTTTTGAGCTGTCGAGGTAATCAATTCTTTTCGGCTATAGTCCCAACTGCGCACTTCTACAGCGCTCACTTGCTCAGCACTCGTGACACGAGTGCTAAAACTATTGATATCAACTAACCATTCTAGGTTTAGAGAAGTTTTACTTTCAGGTTTACGAAAGTTTAGCTTATTATCTTGAATAAAAAGTTCAAAGCCAATACGGGCTGCGCGTTCCCGCAGAAATTCCATATTAGTTTGGTTTTCTTGAAAAAGATAATCATGGGGTTCGCCACTTTCATCCACCTGGTCAAGTTGTATCCCCACTTCGGATGCTATTTGACGTACAATATCGCTATCCGTTTTGTTGAGGAATGAGCGATTGTAACGACCCCGATGTAGGCGATGGGAAACGTCATAACCGCGAACGACAATATGAGCGTCAGATTTATTGGTGAAGTTTACCTCAATCGCTGTGATTTCACCCTCAAGCAGGTATTGTTGGTCATCTTTGTTAAATTCAGGTGCTTCGGTCGTACTACGGGCAAAACCCAACTTTAACTTATCACCAATTTTGAAAGAGTTCTCATGAACCCAAGGTTTGTCCTCTTTCCGGGCTGAATCATAAGTGTTATGTATCACCAACGTAAACATCGCTGGTAAATGCAGGCTTTCCTCTATAGAGATTTGCAGTAAGTCTTTGATCAGTTCAGGCGGAGCATCTCCACCAGCAATTTGTATCAGTGGACGAGATAAATAAAGGCTTGGTTTTGCTGTAACCATGACTAAAAATTTATATGACAGTGCTATTGCAATACAGTTCGGATAAGATAATTTACATGCTAATTCTTTTTAGATTTGACTTGTCAATTGTTCCTATTATTTTCTAGATTCTATTGTGTCTTTTGCCCGGTCGTATGATGATGACCGTCCACCGGGAGGGTTACTTTTATCAACTTCTTGTAGGTCTATATCTACCAACGCCCGTACAGGTGTGCCATCACTGAGAAACATAGTCAATGTGTAAGTTAAGCTAGTCATTACACAGTGAAAATACTCGTTACCCCATGTCAAGACATAGACGGGTGGACGCTTATGGACATCACTTGGAGCAGTTACACCTTTTTTGATGTTGTCGATATGCTTCGTCATTACTGACTCTTTAGTTTCATAAGTGTCAAATATAAGTTGGCTAAGTGTGAAAGTATAAGGCTCAACCCCCGCAAAATTCACTTTCGGTAGTAACTCGTATCCTCTATTACCTGAATCGCTTTCCCATTTAGAATTTCTTTTGAAGCTAAGGGATTGTGGGTTGAACATAAATTCAATATTTTGTGCATCACCACCATCGGCGTCATGAACAATTAGTTTTGCTTTTTCAAGTTCCATTGAATATTTCTCCTACAGTAGGGTTATTGAATTTACCAGGGTAAACGACCTGAGGAAATACCGTGGCGCTCTCGCTCAAGCTCTAGCCGCTGACGCAATCGGTGATAAATTTCACGAGCTAGCCTTTCCAGGTCAGAAGAGTTTGCATCGGTTGGTTGCGTGCTGGGTCTTTCTATGGTTTCAGTTATAGGCTGTGCTGGGGTAAAAGTGTCAGGAGCGGTTATTCCACCATTAGCTAAACTCTGACGCTGAATCTGGTGGTTGGCGAAAGGTTTTGGTGATTCTGACTTTGTAGAAGCCGCTGAATTCTGATGAGCAAATCCCGCACCACTAAAATTAAGAGGAGTGAATACATTCGAGCTTTCAGCACCGCCACTTCCACTTACCAATTCTTCGACGCTGGACCATTTGGAAGGTGCAGGCTTGTGGAAAGATGAGTTAGTGGTAAGACTTGGCTTGCGAAAAATCAGAGGAGTTGATGAATAGTGAGTTGAGGTTTCATTCAACTCAGTCGTTTTGTTTTCAAAGGAATTTGACTGCAGAGAACTGTGTGTCGAAATTTGTTTTTCAGTTTTTAACCACTTAGAAGATGGAAGGATTGCACCCAATGTCTTAGGTAAGCTAACATCGGAGCTTTTTCGCTGTATTGAACTACCTTTTGAAGACGCGACTTTAGTCGAAGTATTTAGTGAGGCTGCATCTGTTTGTTTCTTGTTGTCGATTAAGTTTTTGAACGGGGTCGGCGTGTTGCCTTTTTGCTGGTTTTTTGCTAATCGGTCTGACCTGTCTTCTTTTGAATCATTAGTTGTGTTTTGGGAGTCAATGTCTTGGGGTGGTGCTAAGGGGCTGTTTTGCACATCTGGTGCATTGATTCGCTCTGATACCTGGGAATAAGGTACAACAGGATCTGGGTGAGCGATCGTTCGCTGTTCAGTGTCTGTAGATCTCCCGATCGCAGTAGGTTCACCCTCTTCGGTGGGTAGGATGGTTTCCGCTAGTACAGGTGCATCGGAAAACTCACCAGCATCACCCGTAGTACTCCTCAATAGGGTAGGATGGCTTTCGACAGATTCGACCGCCGCGTTTTGTGTCGTGTGAATGTCGGATTGTTGTATAGTCGGAGTGCGAGATCCTGCTAAAGGAGGTGGTGGCATCGTCGGTGATGCTGCGGTTGTTGGCACAGTGCTGGGGCTGTTGAATGTTGTCTGCGGCTGTTGGGTATTGTTTGACAGTGGCGAGGCTTGTACTTGTGGAGTGTCGTTAGATACACCCTCCGCTCCCGTGGTTGGGACTAATGGGGTCGTCAGATTTTGGGTTGATTCTGTTGCCGCGT
>CAZZYE010000735.1:0-4497 GCA_964658145.1 uncultured Stigonema sp. | reverse complement strand
AATACTTATGTACTAAATGTGGCGATCGCCTTATGCCAGTTGCGTAAGTCCTGAGTGAGTGGAGTGCTACACCAAAAACATTGCATCCCATACTTTTCGATCAGGCGTGTGCGTTTGCGCTTGTTATCTTTCGAGCTTGGACGTTTATGTAGGCGTGGGGAATTAGCCCCCGTGCATTCTGGTGGGGGATCTGGTATTGTATGAATAGTCATAGACTAGATGGTTTATGTAACTGCTCTCAATCGCGGATGTTTACGACGCAAGCGCGATTGAGGGTTGGAATTATCTAGATTTTTTAATTGCCTCCATAAGTACACGTCTTTAAAGGCGATCGCACGACTTCCTGCCAGCGATTGGCAGAAATTTACGCGATCGCTTGCAATTCAAAGTGCGATGGCTAATAACCATCGCACTTAAAAAATACTAACACCGGACTAGCATTAAATCAATATTTGTATCTAGAATTTAGGAGCATGTATTAAAAACGCTTCACCCCCTGTCAAGAGGGGGTGAAGTTTTCATTATTTGAACCATATTCTCGATTTGAGAGGACATGGCTTCTAACTGGCTTTTAAGCTGCTTGTTCTCTGTTGCCAGTCCGGTTGTAACTCCCCCACGACTTGCTTTAAATCCTCTACGACGGACATATACCTCTTCAACCTTTCCACGTCTTCAAGTAGTTTTGCAATGTCAATGACATTGCTTTTAATAACCATCTCGCCAACATACTCCCTCATGTGGTTTTCTATGTCTTCGGTGATTGAAGTACCAGTTTCCTTTAGCCTTGCTTTGTACCTCTCGTATAGTTCGGCATCTATCTTGATTCCCAGCTGTGCTGTTCGCCCTTGCACTTCAGGCTTTTTATTTGCAGGCATATTTTTTGTTTGTCTTTATCAAAAATATACTCTTTATCCAGATTAGTGTCTGTAAAGCTTATTGTACATGGACTTAAAAATATTGATTTTTATATTGACAAAAATCTTGATTACTTGCTAGATTGGATTCACGAGCCAAAACAAAAGGCGATCGCCTTTCACCCGCCAAGGTTTGCGCGATCGCCCTTTGTTCCAGTTACCCCGAAAAGAATAACTATCATGAACCAAGTATACACCCTAGAACAGCTAGGGTCGAAAAACCGTACCCAACTCTGGGACATTTGCTGTACAAATGGCATCAAATGCTATCCCAAGACCGCTGACTGTGTGAAAGCAATTTGTCAGGCGAATACGTCAGTTGAACTCGTTGCCGTTGCTGAAATTAAAGTTGACGAACAAGTAGTAGCCCAGACAGAACTCCTTGCTCACGTTGAAGCCCAAGCTCAAGAAATAGCACCAGAAATTACAACCGTAGAAATTACCTTCTACGACCATGAAGTCTACGCTCAGGGTAAACAAATCGCTTCAATCACCCATGACACAGACGACTTTCAAACTCAACGCTGGGTAGTGATGGTAGGTGAAACCGAGGTGCATCGTGCTGACGCTTGGGCGAAGTGCTTCGAGTATGTGAGATGGCACTACAAGCAAGGGACACTACCCGCAGCGTTGCCAAGTAATGAAGTACCAAAAGTTGTAGAGTGTGAAACAGTAAAAACAGAAGTTGTAGAACCATCTACAGTAGTCACCACCGCTTCAAACTGGAACAAGTCTCGATGCGAGCAAAGAGTAAACTCCACCTCTGACGCCTATCCCACCATTGACCTCGCATATCTCTTCTATGTCTTACCCAATTCCCAAGCCCCGTACATAGGGAGATGTCCCAAAACTGCTGAGGTAAAAATGGGAGATATCCCACGGGTGCTGAGGTATCGAAAGTTGCCCTCCCGTAGCTGCTCCACTCTTTCAACCCCCACCATCCCTTTCTCCATTCCACATGATCGCCAAACTTTTCCCAGACTTCTTTATAGGCTGTTTCAGGAAAGTTGTTGACAAGGCTACCCCCGACTTCAAGGTAAATTTTCTTCTGAACACTGAAGCCAAAGCGTCCATTACTGTATTCTACCCACAAACTGTTTATTGTGCGTAGGCTAGTGCAGGGAAAATTCGAGAGTTTTTCACCGCAAATCCAGTCATCTTGCTTACAACTTACAACTTTGAGCATTACCAAATAGGTTTCATAATCGGCGTCTTTCCAATTTCCAGCAGCTAGCAAGTCGCGTAGTCGGGTGTAGACAACACCAACATCAGAACGCAGATTGTCAGGAACAGAAACGGTAACAGAGGGTACAGCAGATTTAGGAGGATTAATAATTGTGGGAGCTATACAAGCCTGGATGCGAGAGAAGAGACACGCAGCTAACTCAGCATTGCCGCAGATGGTAGAAGGGAGATGTCCCCGGTGTTTTTGTAGCACTAAGTGTGTATTCAAAGTACACGATCTCCTCCCCACGCGATCGCCAAACTTGTTCCAGGTTTCTTCGTGATATTTGCCGTCGAGTATACCGCCGACTTCTAGGTAAATTTTCTTCTGAACGCTGAAGCCAAAACGTCCCGAGCTATATTTTACCCACAAACTGTCTATTGTGCGGAGGTCGGTGCAGGGAAAACTCAACAGTTCTTCCCTAATCACGTCACCTTCACCTTTATAACGACCTACAACTTTAAATATGACCAAACGGGTTTCATTATCGGCGTCTTGCCAATTTCCAGTAGCAAGCAAGTCGCGGAGTCGGGTGTAGTCTACACCAGCATCAGAACTTAGATTATCAGGAACAGAAACGCAAACAGTGGGTACAGCAAATTGAAGAGGATTAATAGCTTTGTTAGGGTCAAGCTTGAGGGCTTGGGCGTAGTCTTTCTTGTCTTTGTAAGCCAACTCTCGGTTGTTGTAAGCAGCAGTGTAGTGAGGGTCAAGTTTAAGGGCTTGATTGTAGTCAGCAATCGCTCGGTCATAGTCTTTCAAGTTGTAGTAAACTAACCCTCGGTTATTGTAAGCATAGACATAGTTAGGGTCAAGTCTCAGGGCTTGGTTGTACTCAGCAATAGCGCGGTCGTAATCTTTCTTATTGTAGTAACTTCGCCCTCGGTTGTAGTAAGCATCGGCATCAAGAGCAGGAACTGTAGGTGCTGTTGATTGAGTCCGAGTAATAACTATGGGAGGTGTTTTAGTATTAGTGAAATCTAGCGCCTGCATCACTTCAATCACTGATTGATAGCGACGTTTCACAGCCCCTGCAACCATCTTGTCCAAAACTGATGCCAAATTATTGCTCACAGGAGTAGGCAAGTAATCTCGAAAGACCCACTCACCTTCTGTGATATCAAATAAGTCAAATGGCTCAATCGTTGTTAGAAGATGCAAGCAAGTGACACCAAGACTGTAGATATCACTGGCAAAGGATGCTTTACCCATTGCTTGCTCTGGTGATGCATAACCAGCTGTTCCAATGACTGTTCCTGTAACTGATAAAGCTGTTCTGGTAACAGCTTTAGCTGCACCAAAATCGACTAAAACTAACTCACCATCACTATGCCGAATGATATTTTCTGGTTTGATATCTCGGTGAATCACCTGTTTGGAGTGGACGAACTGCAACACAGGTAACAAGTTGTTTAGTAAAGCGATAATTTGGTCTTCATTAAAAGCACCATTTTTCTTGAGTTCATCCGCTAAATTCTGCCCGTCGATAAACTCTTGTACCAAATATTGCTGGTTATCTTGAGTGAAATATGCTAGGAGTTCTGGAATTTGAGGATGATTGCGCCCTAATTTATCCAACTGCACTGCTTCTACTTTAAATAACTCAGTTGCTTTCTCAATATTGTTAGTGCCTTGTGCTTGGAGCAAAAATTGCTTGATCACGCAGCGTGGTTGGGAGGGTTTGTATTCATCAATAGCTAGGAAAGTTTTACCAAATCCACCTTGCCCAATCTGTTTAGTAGCCCGATACCGCTCTGCCAACAATAGTTTAGCTCCACAACCAGTACAAAACTTGACACTCACAGAATTACTGTTAGGGCGAGGACAATTGGGATTGAGACAGTAGCTCATGTGACGCGGCTCCTTGACTGTCTACGGGTCAGGGTGTGAATCAAGGAACGGATAACTTGCCGCTTCGTTTCTTGTTGTTCTAAACAGTAGTTTTCCAGAGATTGATACTCACTTTCTGGTAGTTCTACAGTGAGTCGCTTAATTGGCTCTGTTAATACCTTTCTCGGCATCCTGTTTTCATGAAATTCATGCACTATTCTTTCAACTTAGCACAGAGTAGTGACAGTAGGAATGGTTTTGGTAAAGTGCGAATCGCAGTTATCTAAAATTGTGCTTTGTCGTCGTCAGTGCTATCCTCGGTTATCACGAGTCACGGATGCAAACCTTTATTATTATTTACTTTATATTTAATAAAATAATATATTAGTTTGTGTCCGTTTCAAGGATGGGTGCAAAAAGGTGTACAGGTGAGTGACAGCGCAAAAATCGCTTTGACCAAATCAAGCGTGAAAGCCATGATTAAATTTCAATGGATTCGGGAAGTGCCAAGTGAAGATGGAAAAGAAT
>CAZZYE010000734.1:0-4512 GCA_964658145.1 uncultured Stigonema sp. | reverse complement strand
GAACGCCAATGTTTTTCCAAGGTTTCTCGCCAGCAACACTTTCCCCCTACCTGAAGGAATATTTGATCACTGACCGCAGTGTCACGGGACTAGGAAACGGGTTGCTAACCCTACATACCCGGAGTGCCTATACATTCTCAGAAAACGTAGTAACTCTTGCATAACGAATTACTGAGGCTAATGACGCGCTTCCTAATTTCTTAAGAAGCCCACACCGTACCCCGTTCGCATAGCGTCTCCGAAGGAGAAGGGTGTCGGTGTGTGGAGTCGTCACACTTTATATTTTAGATTTTTAATTTAGTAGCACCTGAAAATCTGTATTCCTGAAGCTTCGCTACAGGAACCAGAGCGAAAATAAAGTTTCTATGTTAAGGCAGCGACTGATACTTTGCCCGCGATGGCGAGGGCGATCGCTGTTAAGGCGAGTGCGCTCTTTGAATCTGGTTCGCCAACAACTATTGGCACACCGTTGTCACCGCCCATTCTGGTAGAAATCTCTAATGGCACACACCCCAGCAACGGTACTCCCAACTCAGCCGCAGTTTTCTCACCACCTCCTGAACCAAAAATGTCATACTGTTTATCCGGCATATCTGGTGGAATAAAATAGCTCATATTTTCTACTATCCCCAAAATCGGCACGTTCATCTGCTGGAACATCCGCAAGCCCTTGCGAGAATCTAACAATGCCACGGTTTGCGGTGTAGTGACAATCACTGCCCCCGCCATCGGCACTGCTTGTGTCAAAGTTAATTGAGCATCCCCCGTTCCTGGGGGCATATCCACAATTAAATAGTCCAGATCCCCCCATTGCACTTGATAGAGGAACTGGCGGATCGCTCCATTCAGCATTGGTCCTCGCCAAATCACTGGCTGATCTCGGTCAATTAAAAAGCCCATTGAAACTAACTTGACGCCGTGATTAAAGGCAGGTTCCAGGACTTCACCTTTCTCTGTAGAGCGCACTATCATTTGAGCATCACCAAGTCCTAGCATGGTGGGGTCATTGGGACCATAAATATCGGCATCAAGTAAACCCACCTTCGCTCCCGTTTGCGCTAGAGCAACTGCTACATTCACAGCGACTGTACTTTTACCGACACCACCTTTGCCGCTAGAAACCGCGATAATATTCTTGATGCCAGGAACGCCAGTACGATCGCTTACGCCTTTTTGCTGGGGTGTTTCCGCTGTCACCTCTATGGATACATCTCTAACCCCAGGTAGCTTTTTAACAGCTTTTTGGCAGTCTTCGACAATAAATTCACGTAATGGACAGGCAGGTGTTGTCAACACTAAAGTGAAGCTAACCTTGCCATCGTCAATTTTGACGTTGCGAATCATGTTCAGTTCAACCAAACTTTTGCGGAGTTCTGGGTCTTCCACTGGTCGCAACACTTCTAAAACTGAGCGGGAATCGAGGATATCGTACATAGTTTTTTCTCCGGGGATAACGTAACAATTATTAACAAAAGTTAAATCTTATCTTCTAGGATCTTAACGTTCTGCAGCTCGCTAATTGCTAATTGTTCATGGCTAATAGCAATTAGCCATTGACTAAAAATCAAAACAACTATCCTTGAGAGATTTTCTCTTGGACGGTACTGTAGGCAATGCCGTCCCTTCAGCTGCTTCGACTAAGGCTCGCGCCACGCGATCTGCATAACGACGAGAAAACGACCAAATTAAGGGTGATAACCAACCGCGTAGAGTGACAGAATAAGACACACAAGTGCCACAAAGCGTGGACTCTACATGGTAAGTCACCCGTTCCTCTACGCCAGGAATTGCCAGCACTCGTACACTCAGCAACTCTCTGGGATTAACGCGCTCCACAAAAATGCGAATGGGAATTGGCGACAAGCGTGTCACGGCCTGGTAAATCAATCCGGGTTTGGGTACTAATCCGTAGGGGACGTTGGTACTTTTTAATAGTGGATGCCAGGAAACATCTGCTAAGTCCACCACTTTTTGCCACAGTTCATCTACAGAAGCAGAACTGATCTCTCGATAAGTCCGCACCAGAGAAACGCAAAACCGACGACGTTTGCGGTGGATTAATTTGGACAACCAAGCTCGCATTTCCCTCATCCTCCTGGTTATAAGCTTTTTGGTAATGGCATCGTCGGCAACTGTAGTCCGCGACTGTATCAAACTCTCTCAAAATTACCCTCAGTATGACAAGATACTACTTAAATTAAAGACGCCAACATTCCTCGCTGAGGTTTTTATGAAGTTTTCCTAAAGGAGTTGAAACCGTGGTCTTTGAGGACATTACAATTATCAGCTTGAGATGCCAAGCCGGATCTCATCCTAAATCTGGAAGCTTCTAGATTTTCAGACGAATCGCAATTTTTGATAAAAAAGTTGAAAAAACGATTAACAGTATACGAGCCTATACGCATTTGAGGGAAAATAACTTTAGTTGTGCCCATCCTGCCATGTAAATGCTTGAGCTTTGGAAAGGGTGTAAGGACGTAGGGGCATGGGGGCTAATTGTGAGTGAGAGTGCTGACGGAGGGTTTCCGAGGCCCTTACGGGTTCATTGCCCTACACCCTTATACCCCACACCCCAAGGGAATTGAAAAATTTTGTTGTTTTCACAAAAATTGTAATTTAGGTTCTTGAGTTTATGTTGACCGACTCCCAAACCAGAACTACCCCAGCATCTGCCGAATTTTTGCCACCGACTGACGCTAAAATAAGGGTTCGTCAGTTTCTGCAGCAGTTGCAAGACCAAATTAGTCAAACGTTGGCAGATTTGGATGGTGTAGGGAATTTTCAAGAAGATACGTGGGAGCGCCCAGAAGGCGGTGGAGGGCGATCGCGCATCCTACGTGAAGGTGCAATATTTGAACAAGCTGGTGTCGGTTTTTCGGAAGTTTGGGGTGACAATTTGCCGCCTTCAATTTTAGCGCAACGCCCAGAGGCAGCAGGACACAAGTTTTTAGCCACAGGCACATCAATGGTGTTACATCCTCGCAATCCTTACGTGCCAACAGTTCACCTCAATTATCGCTACTTTGAGGCAGGACCAGTGTGGTGGTTTGGTGGCGGTGCTGATTTAACCCCTTACTACCCGTTTGCCGAAGATGCGGTACATTTCCATAAAACCCTGAAGCAGGCTTGTGATGCTCATCATTCAGAGTATTACCCAGTGTTCAAGCGCTGGTGTGATGAATATTTCTACCTGAAACATCGTGGAGAAACGCGGGGTATTGGCGGTCTGTTTTTTGATTACCAAGATGGTATAAGTCAGTTGTATCGCGGTCCCCATGCAGATGATGCAGCGGCTATTTACAGCAACCAACTTGGTACTCCGCCTCCACGCAGTTGGGAAGAGTTGTTTGCCTTTGTGCAAGAGTGTGGCAAAGCTTTTTTACCAAGCTACGTACCAATTGTAGAACGGCGACATGGAATTGAATATGGCGATCGCCAAAGGAATTTTCAACTGTATCGTCGGGGAAGGTACGTAGAATTCAACTTGGTTTATGACCGAGGCACAATTTTTGGTTTGCAAACCAACGGACGCACTGAATCAATTTTGATGTCACTACCACCCTTGGTCCGCTGGGAATACGGCTACCAACCCGAACCAAATTCCCCTGAAGCCGAGTTGTACAGCACCTTCCTTAAGCCTCAAGATTGGGTAAACTGGACACCTAAATAGGGATCGGGAAGAGACGTTCCGGCGGAACGTCTGTACGGGGTCGGCGGAACGTCTGTACGGGAGGCGCGGAGTCAGAAGCAATCCCATGTAAGACAGCCAGGATCTTCAATAAAGATGCTATTGTCTGTGGCGAGTGGCTCCTCAGCACTCGGCATCATTGCACACAGGACTTTCTTTGGTAAGTTACACTACTGAAGGTAAGTACTTAGCAATAAAAGAGACGTTGTAGCTACAGACTTAATAAATCTTGTTGTTGGCGAACTAACTAAATAACTAAATTAAGAGGTTATTATAGTTACAGTTTCTGCCACAAAGTCCATTCTCTTCTCAAAAGGAGATGCATGGCGGGGGGAGAGTGAGATATTAGTGGTTAATAGTTAGTGCTTGGTAGTTAGTAATTAGTATCCTTTTTAACAACTATCAACTATCAACTAGTCGATTTTGAGAGTGCCAAGGGGAAGCTTAGTGATCAATATAGACCAAAAAACTTATACAACCCAAGACGGAAATACTGTTATCATTTTGACACCAGCAGGTCGCCTAGATATTACCACAGCTTGGCAATTTCGCTTAAAGTTGCAAGAGTGTATTTCCAAGCTCAGCCGCCATGTAGTTGTGAATCTCGGTCAGGTAAATTTTATTGACAGTTCTGGCCTCACATCTTTGGTAGCTGGAATGCGAGATGCTGATAAAGTTAAGGGCAGTTTCCGCATCTGTAATGTGCATCCAGAAGCAAAACTGGTGTTTGAAGTCACCATGATGGACACAGTCTTTGAAATCTTTGAAACTGAGGAGGAAGCTTTAGAAGGTGTACCTCGCAGTATCGCCAGCTAGTAATTAAA
>CAZZYE010000733.1:533-4513 GCA_964658145.1 uncultured Stigonema sp. | reverse complement strand
TCGTACTCGTAAAAACCGATATCCCACTGTTAAAAAACGAGCAACAAAGCCACGCAAAGAACCAGCTATTGCGGTTTAATATCAAAGCTCGTTCATACTTTTGGCAAGTCTGTTATTAACGAGAGCCGTGCTGGGTCGTTTTTCATGGGTTAGTCTAAACTCCAGAAGTTCAATGGCTTGGATGACCTTTTGACTTATGTCGTAACTGTAGCGTTTGGGCATATAGCGCTCGCACTCAGCAGGCAAAGGAAAGGGAATAGATCTAGTTTATACCCAAACCGCCAAGGCGGTTGCTATAGAGGAAGAATTACTCAAGTTGAAGAGGCAAGGTATAGATATTGATAAAAGCGAATTGGTGGATTTTCTTATGAGCGCTTGGGTGAAATGGCGGCAGGGTGAAAATATAGATTCGCTAGTCCTTGCTTCACAATGTTGTGAACTTGAGGCAGGCGTATAACTGAAACACGAACACCCTTGGGTATCAGCGCAAGCGCCGTCTGTTCTGAAACACGCGGGAATGGAAAATTCGGCGGTATGACACTATCTTCGGTCGCAAGCTGGTCCGGTGCAGCTAATCCCGCAAGCCCTGCCGTGACAATAAATGGGCGTTCAAAACCGGCGAGTTCAGAACCGATCGCATCGATGGTCTGCCTGTCGATCTCGCAATTCTCCACGAATTTCGAGAAATCGTGAATGAAGGCCAAATGAATGACGGCATCAGCCGCCGCCGCACCACGGCGCACGCTTTCAAGATCTTCCAGTGAGCTGCGATGAACATCTGCGCCGATGTCCGCTAAGGATTTTGCCCCTTCGTCCGAACGGGTCATGCCGAGGACTTTGTGCCCGGCTGCAATCAGTTCCTTGACGACGGGAGTGCCAATAAATCCGGTAGCACCAGTGACAAAAACACGCATGGGTTAGTCTCCTTATGTATGGTTGATAAAGTTCACTCGGGCTTCATCGCCTGAATCCTGGATATTTGTTAAAACGGAGTTGAACTCCACATTTAATATATTAACGGAGAGTGTCTCCGTTTGCAAGTTCTTTTGCATGGCTATGAAACGTTCACAATCTTCAGACCGAAGGCCACGGCGTGACGCGCAGCGGAATCGCGAGCGCATTCTCGAAGTGGCAAAGCAGGCGTTTTCTCAATACGGCGCCAACGCAAGCTTAGATGAAATTGCCAAGGAGTCCGGTGTCGGCCCAGGAACCTTGTACCGTCACTTCCCGACCCGCGAGGATCTCCTGGTGGCGGTTTATCGGAGTGAGGTAGAAAAGCTGGCAGCGGCAGAACAGCAGTTTGCTGAGACACTGCCTCCACTCGAAGCGCTGCGCGCCTGGATGCTGTTATTTGTTGACTACATTGCCGCGAAACAGATCATCGCCCCTGCATTGAATGCCCTGGTGGGAGATTCGAAGAAGGTTTTCGATGGTTCATACGCCCAGGTCTGGGAGGCAATCCAGGTACTGGTGAAACGGGCGATCAAAAGTGGCGACATCCGTGAAGACCTCGATCCGATCGATCTACTCCGGGCTCTGATCGGCGTTGCCAATGTGGCATCCACTCCTGACTGGCAGCAAAGCGCCCGGCGACTGGTGGATATTCTCATCCTCGGTTCGCGGCCAGTAAAGTGAGCGGCTGAATGAGATGCTCGCACTGCTGTCGCGTTTCCCGTTTTGGTCATGTTATAGATCGGTTGTTTTACTCTTAAACAGGTAAGCCAAACTCATAACGGTCACCTGGTTGCGGGTTTTCTGAAAAGTGATCCTCAATATTGACCAACAAGGTTCAATTACAACTGAGTCTGATAATTTCTTGGCTTCGATTAGTTTCCAAATTGAATAGAATCCGAGCCTTGTAGTTTGCTCAAGACGTGCAAAAGAGTTCTCATTCCATCGCTTTTGCGTCATTCTGGCGCGGAGAGCTTTCGCTTGCTTTAGTAAGTCTTCTTTCCAACTGGAGTTTAGACGGTCATGTGAGCGATCGTCAGCAGAGCTTAGCCAACTTACTGATGTAAAATTTAACAATGTGATGCGTCGGCGCCTTGCTTGGTTACGACGTCGCGCGCGACTGCGAGTAGGTGGTCGTAGTTCTTCCTGGCGTCGGTTCGCATATGACTAGCTTTACAATCGGAGCAGTGCTCCGTATATTCGGAGCACCGCTCCGATCAGAATAATCCATCTGCGGTGAAAGGAGAAAGCGATGCCGACAAACACGATGAAGGCAATTCGGCTGCATGAGTTCGGTGGTCCTGAGGTGCTGCGTTACGACGAGGTGGCGATTCCCGAGCTGAAACTGGGTGAGGTGCTCGTTCGCGTTCACGCGGTGGGCATCAATCCCCCCGACTGGTACCTGCGCGACGGGTATAAGATCTTGCCGACTGAGCGGAGGCCCCCAGTGCCCTTGCCCGTCATTCCGGGGACGGACGTGTCGGGCGTTGTCGAGGCCGTCGCCACGGATGTGCAGGGCTTCTCCGTCGGCGATGAAATTTTCGGCATGCTTCGCTTTCCTAGCTTCGGGGACAGCAGTGCATATGCCGAGTACGTCGCCGCGCCTGCGTCAGACCTCGCACTCAAGCCGGCTAGCATCGATCACGTGCACGCCGCAGGGGCAGTGCAACGTCTCTACATGGGTAATTAACCGGACATAATATCATCGGACGTTCAAACTTGATGAGATTGTCGAAGCGCATCGATATCTGGAGTCTAATCAGCAGATCGGGAATATTGTGGTGGCGGTTTGATCGGAGTGCGATCGCGTTTCGGCAGAAGCGCGGAAAATCTGGTCAAACCTTAATATAACCAGTCAAATGTTGCTTGTGTTGAGGTTTCGTTCGACTGAAGCATTAAGAACTTTCTCGGCAAGGAAGTGCCTGCCGTATCAGACAGCAATTAAAGGAGAGTTAAGGTCTGTCCCAACACATACCTTCTAACTGGATGACTTGATCAGGAACGTGTAGGTTTAGTGAATCCGTAGGATGGGCCGCAGCAGTTTTCAATTGAATTGACCACATTGTAGGGGCGGGGTTACCCCGCCCCTACAATGTGGTCAACCCGATAATGGTGCTGTATAATATCAAGTCCGGTTAATCACTTATCATTTAGGTCTGACCTCGAGAGCGCCTAAGACTTGCGTCAAAGTCTCCCCTCCCCTAATAGGGGAGGGGTTGGGGAGCCAGCGCGCCGACACGAGTGTTTCCCGACAGAGGCGACTGGCGTGGAGAGTTTCTTTATTATAAGCAATTAAGCGGACGTGATATAATTCGTAATTAATACCCTTATTTAGGCATTATGTGGTATCAACCCGGTTTCGACTTAGGTATCTGGTTCCTAACTAGGGATATTTAGTAGAAACCGGGTTGATTTGCGTAAGTTTTAAGAATAAGGCAAAGAGAATTTTTCAGAGATATTCGATTAACAGTGGACCTTCAGGAATAAAACGGGAAGTATAATTAGACTTTTTGCCCAACCCTTTCAAGGAAGCAATAGCAATGGGAGATGTAAGCACTTTTAATTCTTGCACTTCCCAAAATACTGCCCAAGTCGGCTTGTCAGTTGCAGTAGATGGTGGACGAAACTTAAGTTTACCAGGGTATCTGCCATTTCGAGAAGGTACATGACCAATGTATAAACCACGCCAAGATACCTTTGAGTTTAGAGGTTGATCTCCTGCGGGATTGGAAGCGTAAATAAACACTTCTACGGCTTTACCACCCCGTAACTCATCTATTTTACGAAACGACTCGAAATCCATGCTACCGAAAGCAACTTTGGCTGTTTCATCACTTGACTCATCTGCTAGCTTGGTTATTGTCTCGACCCCAGAAACTAAATGAATTTCTGGAACGGGTGCAAGAATCGCAAAGGCTTGTGTTTGATCCATGTTTCAATCTTTTAATACTTGTGTATCAATATATATACGTTTAAACTTATCGTGCCAACTTTTACGAAATCAATTCAGAGGGAACAGGGAACAGGGA
>CAZZYE010000733.1:0-448 GCA_964658145.1 uncultured Stigonema sp. | reverse complement strand
CCTGTTCCCTTTTTTTTGTAAGTAAGTCCTAATACCAATTCTCTATGAAGTCGTTATAATTGCTTGGATTCTGGTTATTCCAGTTCCTTTAAGATACTACGCTGAATTCAGTTAAAATTACCCTACTGTCTGCCACAAGGTCTGTGGGGCTTGTTTCCGATTGAGCTAAAAATGCCTAAGAATTTTGACTACTTAATAGTTCCAGTGAGTTTGTTTACAGTCGGCGTGAGTGCTTTGGTAGCTAGCGCTCAAGTACAGGAGTACAAACCGATTCCTTTGCTGCAATTTGGCAAGGAAATCAAGGATACGCTTTCCAATAAAGATATTCCTACAGGAGAAAGCGGATTTGCCCGAGATTACGTCGTGAGTTTGACCGCAGGTGACCAAGTGGTGATTGAATTGAAATCTGAGAGTTTTGACACCATTATCACCCTATTAGCTGCCAACG
>CAZZYE010000732.1:0-4516 GCA_964658145.1 uncultured Stigonema sp. | reverse complement strand
ATCATTTTCAATTAGTTTTTCCTCATTCCTTGGAGGTATTGACAAAAAGTACACATTTTTAACCTATCACAGATGGTCCGTAGGACGGAAGTATGAAGAGCGCAGGCCCATCGCCGTTGACATAGGTTTCGATCTCGACACCGTTCTCGGTCACGAACTCGCTTTTCCGATTTGGATCGCTCATATACTGTTTCCTTTAATGCTAAACTCGGTTTTCTGTTCCGATGATACTGGTACCCCTCGATCAGCCTTTGCTGCCATAGCGTTCCTCAAACTGCCACATATTGACGGTAGCCGGGCTTCCCTCAGAGCCTTGATCGCAGATTCTTCAGGCGGGAAATCCATCTGTAAGAGGCTTCAGTTCCACGCGCATAAGTTTAGCGGGCCTTGCACCGTCAGGAGGGGGAGAAGCTGTTCCTCCATCCGTCGTGAAGTATGCGACACGCCCGTAATCATTCGCGCCTCTTCTCCAGGCGCCAGCGGAAGGTCCAATCATCTCCTCTGAATATGGTTCTCCAGCTACACTCTGTGTAAAGCCGCTGTTTAGACCAGGTTCCATCGATACAACGTCAATGGTATTTTGGCGATGAGTGGTGAGATAGATGACCTCTGCATCTTCATCAATCAGGAAATCATCACCCATCCTCCCCGCTACCACTAGCTCAGGAGTCCCCGCCGGCTCTAATGTTTTCGGATCAACCTTCACCCGCATAAACAACTTCTTTGCGGTTGAAGTGTAATAGAGATAATTTGTTTTAGCGGCATAACGGACACCATTGACACCCGGTTGCTCTGGTTTCATCTTTCCAGGAAAGTACCCCATGCTTTCGTGCTCCAGCCATACTCGGATTGAAGGCTGCTCATCGTGAGACGAAAGATCTACACGCCAGATCAGTCCGGCAAAACAATCTGCAACAAGCATTACACCGGGGCCTAGTAGACAGGCTCCATTGACGCCACGAGTCTCTTTTGGAAACTGGCAAATGAGTTCTGGAGCAATCGGCGTTCCTGCTTTCCACTTATGAAGATCCAAGCGATGTAGGAAGCACTCGTGGGTTGTGTACACATTCCCTGAAAGAAGAACAAAGACTTCAGGCTCAACCTCCACGATTCCCGTTGCGTTTTCTTTATACGTGTGAAGGAGTACAGGCTCGACAACCTCATTTCCATCCGCAGGAGGTACATACCATAGCTCTTTCTTGTTCGCGATTTGGATCAACACAGAGTTATCTTTTCGGACTGCTAGATTCTCAAGGAAATACTGCGTCGGAAACTCCGCGACTGGCGTTACGCTGGCTTGCGGAGCTTTATTGTGAGACATAAGGCATTAACCCTCCTTTTCGTACACCTTTGGCAATGAGCTGCTTTCTTCAAATAAATGATGTAGATCCGTGACACTTAGCCTGCTGAGTCCTCCGGAACAGGCACCTCGAATGCGTTCAGCAATGAGCACACGATGTCGTAACAGCCCGCGAGAAAGAGAATGTCCACGATGCCGCGTATCCCAAACGTGGCCTTCAGTTGATCGAACATTTCCTTCGATACTCGATGGTTACGCGTGATCTCCTCGGCGAAAGCCTGCGCCCGTTTTTCCTCGTCCGTAAGGCTTTCAGACGGCCTACCTGTTACCAGAGCGTCAATCGCCTCCTCCGTGATACCCGCCTTTCTGGCAGCTGCCTTGTGCGCGTATAGTTCGTACTGAGATTTCCAGATCGAACCGACAGTGAGAATCACTACTTGCCTAACACGCTCGCTCAATGTGGTGTTCTTCGCTTCAACGCTCTGCAATGTTCCGAATGCCGCACCAATCTCGGGACTTTGTAACACAACGTTGAAGGGACCAATCAGACTCCCGTCCGCGACCTTGGCAACGAAACCAACGGCTTCTGCCCAAGGCACTTGGTGCGTATCGATATCGTCGTAGAGACTTTGTTGAACAGGAGTCAGCTCGTTCGGCTTTGTCAGCGGTATACGTCCACCAAGTTCGATACTCTTCCGTGTCATTCTCTTCTCCTCATTGTGGTAGACCCACGGCATTAGCGGGAACATCGAACGCCATCAGGGTCAGTGATACCATCGTGAACCAACCCATCAGGACTGTGACGTCAACGATGCCCGCATCACCCAACAGCTCTTTCGCACGCTTATATAGTCCGGTTGGAACAACCCGTTGTGCGGCCAGAGCTGACGCGAGTTGATACACCACCTGCTCGCGGGGATCACTAAAAGACGTAGGCAGCCCTGCGATCAGAGCCTGTACCTTCTCCGGTTCAAGATGGCCTTGTTCATCACCGATCTTCTCGTGCTCGTAGTTTCCGTACACCGCACGCCATTGACCATTGATGATGTTCGTAACGATTTCAATTTCAGACTTCTCCAAGGTGGAGAGCTTCTGATAGTAATAGCCAGTCGGAACGATCGTTTTAGACAGGGTCGGATTTGCTAACCAAATCTTGTGTGGTCCGGGTACAAGGCCACGTAGCTTCATTGTGAAGTCGTAGGCGTCCTTCATCTCGGGAGACATTTCATTCACGGGGGTTTCCTCAAATCGACCAAACGTTCCAAAGTCAGAATTTTCAGCCATGGCTTTGGCACCTTGCTAGAGCGTTCTTGTCCTCACTTTAACACCGTTACCACTACTCGATAAACTGAATATTAAATAAGCAAAATTTAAACTCATCCCACCCCTAAAAGGAGTGGGATTTCGGGGGTATGGGGCATGGGGCATGGGGTGCGCGTCCTATGCCCTATGCCCGAAACGGCGAGGCGTCGATTCCTCCCACCCCTACAATTTGTGTGATTCCTCGCCGTTTTCTTTGATTTATGAATTTAATGGAGTTTGTGTCGGTTAACGAATTATTTGTCGTCTTAACAAATTAATGTCGTTTAAATTTTAAGTTGATGTAGCAGACATTTCAGCGATGTTGCGGTTTTTAAGTAAAAATACTTAAATTTTGCACCTAGAAATATGAATGTCAAAACCATGACTACGTGCTAGAGGAATCAAATGCTCGATATTAAGTAAAAGTAGAGACACAAGTATTTGCGGCAAGATAAATTCTCGTGCTGTTTGTGCAGCTTCACCCCAGTCAGGTAAACCGGGTAACTTAGTTGATAAATAAGCCCAATGCGCCAAAATATAAGCAATTAGCGACAGCACCAACCAACGATACACCCCAAGTAGAGTACCCTGACCAAAACGATGTAAACCAAAACGATGTTTAGCGGTTTTAAACCAACCTTCAATCTGCCAGCGACGCTTTCCCCACCAGTTAATAGTGCTAGCTTTGAGGGGCCTGGTAGACAGAACAAAGCGTTTTTCGAGCTTACCATCACGTTTGAGGTAATACCAGGATACTGTGACGGGGAACTTTAAGCCCACCAGACGTAGTTGCTGACCACGTTTATACAACTGTGTTAGGCGTCGCCCATCAACTAACTGACGGTCACAGCGCACACCAGCAATTGCATGGTATTTCAGCTTGCGTATACCATGTAAAAATTCAACACTTCCAAACGCAGTATCAACTAAAATCATTACCTGAAAGTGTTTGGTTAAGGCTTTAGGCAAACCTTTTATTAGTTTGAGTCCCAATTTTGCGGGCGAGGGAGTATTTTTTCCCCGCCAAACACGAAAACTCCAAGGGACTCGCCACTGCCCTACGACCAAATACAGCACCACCAAATGTAAACCTCGTTTACCGTTATAGACTGAGATTAAATGCTCAAAAGGCTTGAATTTACCACGTTTTTCTAAGGTGGTCAGGTCTATTATCACCTGTAGCATTGGTCTGCGTCCTTTGGGACTAAGAGACAAAATTTGATTAAGTACATGGTTGCGGGTGGTACGAATCACCTGCCGTGTTGACCACAGATGAATATTGAGAAACCGACTTAAGGCACTGGCAGACTTGGCTTTACTATGTTGGGGTAGGGGATGCCCTTGAGCTTCCAAAAACAACCCGAGCATGGCTTCTAGATTTTCTCGTTGGTACTGCGAAGGCATCAACGACACTAAGATATAGACTAGTTTTTGGGCGTGGGCAAGAATTGTTTGCATCTTTCTTGCTTTTTATATGCTATTCACGCCCCCTTTCTCTCATGTTTCTTGCTATGAATGCAAATCCAGAGACTTTTACTGGATTTGCGATCGCCTGACAGCGTTTATTACGTAATTTCCCCACTTATACAAGTTCTTTAAATCACTTTCAAATAGGCAAACATTTTTTGATTTTGATGTCACTTTTTTACACTACTTATTTGCTTCTTAGCGGTTTACCCGTACAGGTGCAAGATCTGAGTATAAAGATAATCAATTTATTCCTGTTATTCACGTTAGTAATTTTTTAGAAGAGTATGTTGTAAAAATTAAGACGGATAAGGCACTGATACAAAAAACAGGTATTGCATTGGGTGGTATTGTTCCCAACTTACTACGCGCACCAAAAGCTATACCTCACCAAAAAATTATGGATAATCTTCAACACGTTCGAGAAGAATTTAAAGACAAAAAGCT
>CAZZYE010000731.1:0-4517 GCA_964658145.1 uncultured Stigonema sp. | reverse complement strand
CCCTCATCCCCCTCATCCCCATTTTTCGACATTCCCTTAGGAGAATAGAATTTATGCGCTTGCTGTTGGTCTTGCTGACCCTGCTCGGTGTCTGCGGCTCGATCTCCGTCGCTCGGGCGGGAACCGTCGTCGATCGCGTGAAGGCGCGTGGTGTGGTCCGCTGCGGCAGTGTCGAGCGACCGGGTCTGGCTAGTGCCGACGACCACGGTCACTGGCGAGGTCTCAACGTGGACGTCTGCCGTGCGATCGCCGCCGCAGTGCTCAAATCGCCCGAACGAATCGAATATCATGAGTACGAGACGCCGAAGGACTTCGATGCCGTGCGCAATCACCAGGACGACGTCTACTTCCTGACAGGCTCTGAAATCAACGAGCAAAAGCTGGCAGGCAAGCTGGTACCCGGTCCTACTGTCTTCGTGGAATCCCATGGGGTGATGGTGCCGTCTACCTCGGCAGCGCGCCACGTCAGCGACCTCGCCAAGGACACCATTTGCTTCATGATTGGCAGCTCGGTTGATCGCAGCCTTGAGGCGTACTTCGGTGCGCTCCATCGAAACTGGTTCCGCCGGGCGTTCTCCGAGGATGGGGAGATGATCGACACCTACAACGTGCAGAATTGCCATGCCATTGCTGGCGAGATCACAACCCTCGCAACGATCCGCCTCGATTCAGGGGTGAACCGATTGTCAAGCCGCATCCTCCCGGATCCCCTGATGACCTTCCCGGTGATGGCTACGACCGGAACCGACGATGCGCAGTGGTCCGCGATCGTTGGGTGGACAGTGCACACGCTGGTTAGCGCGGAGAGGCCGGAAACGCGATGGTACGCGGGCGGCGCTGGGGCAATGCCGATCGCCGCACCCGAACTAGGTCTCGATCGGGAGTGGCAGCGCCGCGTTCTCGCCGCCGTCGGCAACTACGGCGACATATTTGATCGCAATCTCGGTAAAAGCTCCCCACTTAGGCTCGACCGCAGGCTCAATGAGAACCAGTTTCGCGGGGGACTTTTCCTAAGCCCGTTCCTTGAGTGATATACCTAAGACATTTCGTAAACAGCCGCTGCCAAACGCGCTGCTAAATTAATAATGTCCTCTTTGCGGGCAATTTGCTGAATCCAATCTTGAGGAATATTTTCTATACCGTAGTAAATTCCCGCTAACCCACCAGTAACAGCGGCGGTAGTATCTGTATCACCGCCCAAGTTTACAGCTTTGAGTACTGCTTCAGCATAGGACGAGCTATTTAGCACACACCAAAGCGATGCTTCTAACGTATCAACCACATAGCCGCTAGAACGAATCTCTTCTACTGGCAACTGGGCGATTTCTCCACTAAAAACTCTGGCAAAATGTGGAATTTCTGAAGCATACTCAGATGATGAGTAAATATGATTTATCTTTTTTAAACCTTGCAAATAAGCCGCTTGCAAATCGTCAGCCCCTTCTAGTAAAGAAACTGCAATACTGATATAAATGCCACAGGCAATTTGCGACCTTAAATGGGCGTGAGTAATACAAGAAACTTGATGTGTCCGCGAAATCAGTTCGCTTAAGTTTAAGCTTTTATGACAATAAGCCATTGGCAAAATTCTCATTAAAGAACCATTGCCATTACTGTTTTCACTCTTTCCTCCTGCTTCTAGAGGTGGAGATCCTTGTCGCCAATTCACAATCGCCAGAAACGTAGTGTTGCCAATATCAAATACATCACCGTGCGCTGTCCAGTAAGCTTCGTTGTACCAGCGCCAAAAAGAATTAGCTATGGCATCTAATGAAAACCCACTACAAAGACATTCTGCTAGGCAAAACGTCAGTGAACTGTCATCAGACCAA
This sequence comes from uncultured Stigonema sp., assembly GCA_964658145.1. Classification (GTDB taxonomy): domain Bacteria; phylum Cyanobacteriota; class Cyanobacteriia; order Cyanobacteriales; family Nostocaceae; genus Stigonema. The sequence continues at coordinate 2,685 of CAZZYE010000731.1, read as the reverse complement.
GTACCAGGAGGTACATCCCAAGTTCCATAACCCTGCATTGATGTCACTGGAGATTTAACTCGTTCAATACGGCTTCTGAACTCTACTGGCACACCCAAAGCATCACCCACACACACTCCCATTAAACCAGACAATGTTTTTGCAGTGGTTGACATAATTAAATCTACTACGACTTACGCACTATACAAATTGATCATCATGTGTATAACGGAATTCGGTCGTTTCATCTCGTAGAATTGACCACGTGGTAAGGGCGCGGAAACCGCGCCCCTACGGTTATATTGTGGTTTACGCTAATGAAAGAAAACGCTCCGCCGCCCTACCGAAACCACAGCAGACTTGAGTATTTCTGTCAATGTGTAAGTCCTACTGATAAGGACTCATACTCTGATCTTGCACTAAGCCAAAGGATATTGCCTGCTAATAGTAATCTCTGCCACAAATCGTAAATAACTGGTAACTTAAATATGTAGTATTGCTGGGTCAATACCGTTCAGTTAAGGTGATTGGTAGGAATTTATGGCGTGTAGAGACGTTGCAGTGCAACGTCTCTACAAAGTTTATCGCTCTTGTAAACAACTACTGAACCGTATTGATTGTTGGGTTTGTTAAGTTGCATCACCGACAAACCCAGCTTTTGCCGTGTTAAAATAATAAAATTCCTCTAAATTCCGACCGAATATCCGGGGATGAATGTGCCGAAAGGGTGCTTATAACTTCCTGCTTCGGCTCTTACCGATGCCTTTTTAAGAAAACTGTATCACTCCAATGGTTAAATCCGCTCCGCCCCCGACAACAGACCGCAAACCTTCTAAAGTAGAAGCGCTCAAGGAACGCAGTAATTTTTTGCGTGAACCTGTAGCAACTGAGATCCTTCAAGATACAACTCACTTTAGCGAAGATGCAGTACAAATTCTGAAGTTTCACGGCTCTTATCAGCAAGATAACCGCGACAATCGGGTTAAAGGACAGGAGAAAGATTATCAATTTATGCTGCGGACAAAGAACCCTGGTGGGTTTGTTCCGCCACAGCTTTATCTGACTTTAGATAAGTTGGCTGATGAGTACGGTAACAAGACCTTGCGGGCAACTACCCGTCAAGGGTTTCAGTTGCACGGGATTTTGAAGAAAAATCTCAAAGCAACACTTGCCGCGATTATCAAAAACATGGGTACGACACTGGGGGCGTGCGGCGACCTGAACCGGAATGTCATGGCACCACCGGCTCCCTTTAAAAATAAGCCAGAATATCAGTATGCTTGGGAATACGCTAATAATATTGCTGAATTGCTAACGCCTCAAACCGGAGCTTATTACGAGATTTGGCTAGATGGGGAAATGGCAATTAGTGCAGAAGAAGACCCAGATGTAAAGGCGGCGCGACAGCAGAATGGCACTGGGACAATCTTCTACGACAAGGAAGAACCTATCTATGGCACTTACTACATGCCGCGCAAGTTCAAAGTTAGCGTAACGGTTCCAGGGGATAATTCCATTGATGTGTATACCCAAGACCTCTCCTTGGTGGTCATTACTAATGACTTGGGATTAGAGGGATTTAACGTCCTTGCTGGTGGCGGTTTGGGGCGAACACACAATAAAGAAGAAACCTTTGCCCGGTTAGCAGATCCGATTTGCTATGTGGAAAAGGATGACGTTTACGACTTAGTGAAAGCGATTGTTGCTACTCAAAGAGATTACGGCGATCGCACTGACCGTCGTCACGCCCGGTTAAAATATTTAATTCACGACTGGGGCGTTGACAAGTTCCGTTCAATGGTTGAAAAATACTTTGGCAAGTCAGTTGCACCCTTTCAACCATTGCCAGAGTTTAAATATCAAGACTTCCTGGGTTGGAATGAACAAGGCGACGGTAAACTTTTCTTAGGTATTTCCGTTGATAATGGTCGAATTAAGGATGAAGGTAACTTCCAACTGAAAACCGCTTTGCGGGAAATTGTTGAGGAGTTTAACTTACCCATCCATCTCACACCTCACCAAAACGTTATCCTTTGCGACATTGCGCCTGGTAATAAACAAGCCATTCAAAAGACTCTTAACCGTTACGGCGTCGTCTTGGACCTAGATAAAATCGACCCGATAGTACGGTACTCGATGGCTTGCCCAGCTTTTCCTACCTGCGGTTTGGCAATTACCGAATCAGAAAGGGCAATACCAGGAGTTTTAGAGCGGATTCGCGCACTTTTGAACAAATTAGGTTTACAAGACGAGCATTTTGTGGTAAGGATGACTGGTTGCCCCAACGGCTGTGCTCGTCCTTACATGGCGGAACTCGGCTTTGTAGGTAGCGCACCAGAAGCTTACCAAGTTTGGCTTGGGGGTTCGCTAGATCAAACGCGGTTGGCGTTACCTTACATGGAAAGGCTGAATCTTAATGATTTGGAAACCCAGCTAGAACCAATTTTTGTGTACTTCAAGCAGTCACGCCAACTAGAAGAAGGTTTCGGTGATTTTTGCGATCGCCTCGGTTTTGATGCTATCCGAGAATTTGCTGCTCAGTATGAGTCTCAAACTGTTGCTCCGCCAGAAATCACAGACGATAGCGATGGTTTGGTAGAGACGATGGCTGACTCTACTACTGCACCAATTACAGAAGAGAGCGATCGTCAGGAGGTAGCAATAGCTAATACGACTATTGCTGCTAGCAAAGGGCGGCATCGTGTT
>CAZZYE010000730.1:0-4519 GCA_964658145.1 uncultured Stigonema sp. | reverse complement strand
GGATGAACTTGACGAGGATCAACTTGAGGAAATAGAAGCATCCCACAACAAGATCGAGACAGTTTTAAAGTCCTTGCCAAATTTCCCATCTGACCTTACAATTGCTTTACAAAATTTCATAGAAGAAAATTCTGAAGTAGCAGATAAGTTTAGACTATTGGTAATTGAAACTTCTTTAAATTCGTTAAAGCAGCTTCTGGAAAGCCTATTGTCTCTAGCTAGGACTTCTGGAACAGATTTTGCCTTAGGCAAACTGAATAACGCTCTGAAAGTAGGAGTTGTTAAAATCCAAACCATCTTGGATTTACTGGTGATTTAAGGCAAATTCTTAGGAGCGCTTTATTCTGCTCTTGTGACTGGTTGAAAAATTGATATTTTCGACTAAGCCAGGTAATACCATGTCAATCACCAACAAAATATACACCGCAAGGAATTAGAAAATAAAATTTAGGAGGAAGTGGAGGATAAAATATTTAAGAAAAGTAAAGATTTTTGAAGAAGATTTAATTACTAGACGCTCATACCGCCCTTGCATTGCTGCTACGAAACTAATGAAGCCGAATGATCGACGTTGTATTAGTTGCCGCAAAGTCAGCCCAAAACAGGAGTTTTGGCGGATTGTCCGCACCTTTCCATCTGGACAGGTACAATTAGATGAGGGGATGGGGCGTTCTGCCTATATATGTCCCCAACTGAGCTGTCTACAAGCGGCTCAGAAAAAAAATCGTTTAGGGCGATCGCTACATGCATCAGTGCCAGAAACACTGTACCAAACATTGTGGCAACGTTTAGCTTTTAGCTCCTCGCCTGTGTCAGGAAACCCTAGCGCAGAATATTCGGAGGGAAACCAACCTCAGAACTGCTCCCAGTAGCAGGGGATCAGCAAAGCAATTGTCAAAATTAAACCTAGTAAGAACCACTGTTGTTATAGCGGGAATCAAAGAGAGGAAATGTGGAAACCGAACAAATCGTGCTATCATCACACCCTCTCTCGATTGCCCTTGTAATGCCAAAATAGTAAATGGGGTCGTTGGCATTGCTCTCAAATATTTAAAAGGGCGAGGCAACACTCCGAATAAGTTTTACAAGGGTCGTGTCGTGGAAGACTCAGAATCAGCAAAACCAAAAAGTACAAAATGGCAACCTGGTAGCGCCCACGCGCAGTTTGGCGTCAACCATCATTACCGATGGGGATGCCAGCAATGACCTGAAACATCTCTCTTTCCTGATTGGAGGCACCGGCAAAACCTGAACGGCAACCTAACACAGTAATCAAAGGATGGAGATGTCGCAAACCAGGCAACCATCCGCTAAAACTGTAAATTAAAGGGGAAGAGTGGATGAACAACGGCAAAGTTAGAATCTACGAATTATCAAAGGAACTGAATTTGGATAACAAAGAGCTATTAGCAATTTGCGACCAGCTCGATATTGCGGTCAAAAGCCATAGCAGTACGATTACAGAATCTGAGGCAGAACGCATCCGTTCACAAGCGGAAAAGCTGGCGGCAACGAATGTGGGGCCGGAAAACGATAATGGCGCAATCAGCCATAAACCAAATTCACCACAATCTGGCGGACGGGATCGACCTGCTGCACCTAATAAGCAACAAATATTGGAGATTCGTAAACCCAAAATATTGAGAAATACTAACTCCAACGCCCCAGAGGCGTCAGATGCTACCAATAATAGCCAACTTGCAAATTTGATGGTCTCTCCTCTTTCACCTCCCCGACCCTTCGCTACACCAGTCTCACCCATGAAGCCGACGGCACCAATTCGACCAGTACCCCGGAATCAATCTGAGACTTCAATTGATCCTGCTGTCACAGACATTGCCGAGCAAGCGCCTAATAATAACCAGCCAGCAAACGAAATAGCAGTAGAAAAACCAGAAAAAGTAGCTGCACCCAACAAAACAAAACCAGAAAAACCTCAAAAACCGCAACTGGTTGCGCCACCCCCAAGACCTCTTGCTGAGCAGGATGATCCAGATCCCCAACCAAGTACTAGCGGAAAACCGATCCTGAAACGTGATCGAGAGCAAGTTCAAGTTAAAGCAAAGGTCAATGCGCCAACGATTGTGGAGACACCACAAGCTCCACCACAAAAACCAGCGCGTTCCACCGCACCGCCGCCAGTAAAACCGTCGGAGCAGAGAGTCAATAGACCATCTGCACCAGGACAAGGGGTAGATCTGCCACGACCAAGACCAGCACGTCCAGAGGGACTTCCAGTAGGAGCAGGATCATCAGTCAGTAGTCCAGTCAAACAGATTCCAGGACAACTAGGAAAAACCGAGGCACTGGATGATGATGATGACGTAGTACCAACCGAAATCCTCGAACTCAAGCGCCCAACACCACCTCGTCCAGCCAAAGGCGGGAAAAAGTGGGTGGAAGAGGAAATCATTGACGAATCCAAAGAGGCTGCTAAGGCTGGTAAGGGAGTCACCAAAGGTAAACGGGTCAAGCCAATACTTGATGAGGATTTACTAGAAGAAGACGATCTCCTCGATGAAGATGGATTGGAAATACCAGCCGCTGTCCAGGTAAGCCTTTCGATCGCTCGTCCCCCCAAACAAAAGGCAGCCACCAGGGCGCCACAGCCTGTCGGTGCCACGGCTGCTGTACTTGTTGGGAGAGGTAAAAAGCCTGCTAGCTCTCGTGAACAAAATCGTCGCAGAGAACCGGAGCCTAAGCTTGAGCGTCCAGAAAAAATCGTGGTCATAGGTCCAATGACAGTGCAAGAACTGGCTGAGGCATTGGCGATCGCTGATACAGAAATTGTGAAAATCCTGTTCATGAAAGGCATGGCAGTGAGTATCACTCAAAATCTGGATGTTCCCACAATTACGGTAATCGCAACCGATCTAGGAGTAGAAGTCGAAACAGCAGAACCAGAAGCCGAAGCCCGCAAAGTCACAGAAATGATTGACGTGGCAGACCTAGAACACCTCCACCGACGTCCACCAGTAGTGACGATTATGGGTCACGTAGACCATGGTAAAACAACCCTGCTTGACTCGATTCGCAAAACCAAAGTGGCGGCTGGCGAAGCTGGTGGTATTACCCAGCATATTGGTGCCTACCACGTAAATGTGGAACACGATGGGAAACTCCAACCAGTGGTATTTCTGGATACTCCCGGTCACGAAGCCTTTACAGCTATGCGGGCAAGAGGAGCGCGGGTGACAGACATTGCCGTTTTGGTAGTGGCTGCTGATGATGGTGTACGTCCTCAGACAATTGAAGCGATTAGCCATGCTCAAGCAGCAGGAGTGCCAATTGTGGTGGCAATCAATAAAATTGACAAAGAAGGGGCACAGCCAGACCGCGTGAAGCAAGAGTTGACCCAGTACGGTCTGACATCAGAAGAATGGGGTGGCGAAACGATCATGGTTCCTGTGAGCGCGATCAAGGGTGAAAACCTAGATACGCTCTTAGAGATGATTCTCTTGGTAGCAGAGGTAGAAGAACTCGAAGCCAACCCAGATCGCTCAGCAAAAGGAACGGTGATTGAAGCACATCTGGATAAGGCAAAGGGAGCAGTTGCTACCCTGCTGATTCAGAATGGAACTCTACACGTCGGCGATATGTTGGTGGCTGGTTCCGCCTTTGGTAAAGTTCGGGCGATGGTGGATGACAGAGGCAGAAGAGTAGAAGCTGCTACTCCCTCGTTTGCTGTTGAGGTGCTGGGCTTAAGTGATGTCCCAGCAGCAGGCGATGATTTTGAAGCCTTTGAAAATGAAAAACAAGCACGAGCACTCGCTGGCGAACGCGCCGACAAACAGCGCCAATCCCGATTGATGCAGGGGCGTGTCACCCTCACAACCCTCTCAGCTCAAGCCCAAGAAGGCGAGTTGAAAGAACTCAACTTGATCTTGAAGGCAGACGTACAAGGTTCTGTGGAAGCCATTGTGGGATTACTCAAACAAATCCCGCAAAACGAAGTCCAAATCCGCATGTTGTTGACTGCTGCTGGGGAAATTACCGAGACAGATATCGACTTAGCTGCAGCCAGTGGCGCTGTCATCATTGGTTTCAATACCACCTACGCCAGTGGAGCAAGACAAGCTGCAGAGGAGGCAGGTGTCGATGTCCGGGAGTACAACATCATCTACAAACTCAAAGAAGATATCCAAGACGCCTTGGAAGGTCTTCTGGAGCCAGAGTTGGTGGAAGAACCTTTGGGACAAGCCGAAGTGCGTGCCGTTTTCCCCGTGGGTCGTGGAGCTGTTGCCGGTTGTTACGTTCAGTCTGGCAAGCTGGTGCGCAACTGCAAAGTGCGGGTGCGTCGCAACAGTAAGGTGATTTATGAAGGTGTTCTAGATTCCCTCAAGCGGATGAAAGAAGATTCACGCGAAGTCAACACTGGATTTGAATGCGGGATCGGCGTTGATAAATTCAATGACTGGGCAGAAAATGACATCATCGAAGCCTTCCAGTTGGTTACCAAGCGCCGCACGTTGACAATGACTAAGTAGTTAGTTGTTAGTTGTTGGTTGTTGGTTGTTAG
>CAZZYE010000729.1:0-4521 GCA_964658145.1 uncultured Stigonema sp. | reverse complement strand
AACCACTAACAACTAACCACTAACAATTCCTATTATGAGTAAACTCGCTTATCTTCAATGTCCGACTGGTATTGCCGGTGATATGTGTCTGGGAGCGTTAGTCAGTCTGGGTGTTCCTTTGGAGTATTTAACTGAAAAGCTCAATCGATTGGGAATTGAACACGAGTACAAATTAAGGGCAGAACTTGTCCACCACAATGGTCAGCAAGCAACTAAAGTCCATGTAGATTTAGCACAAGTGAATCACCACGATCGCGAACATAGCCACAATCATGGACGCCACTTGCCAGAAATTGAGCAAATGATTCTCAAAGCAGGGCTGCCTCCAAGGGCAGAAGCTTGGAGTTTGGCAGTGTTCCGGCAACTAGCAATAGCAGAAGGGGCAGTACATGGCATTGCGCCAGAAAAAGTTCACTTCCATGAAGTGGGTGCTGTGGATGCAATTGTAGATATTGTCGGCACTTGCCTGGGGCTGGATTGGTTGGATATTGTTTCAATTCCTAGTGTTTCAATCCCTAATAGGGAGTTCGATGTCAGCCCCGATGACATTCTACACCAATCTACAGATAAATCTAGTGACGAAGCATTGCCTCTACTATACTGCTCGGCGCTACCAACTGGTGGAGGAACTGTGCGGGCAGCCCACGGTCAAATGGCGGTGCCGGTACCAGCGGTGTTGAAGTTGTGGGAAATGCGCGGTTGTCCTGTTTATAGCAACGGCATTGAACGAGAACTGGTGACACCGACAGGGGCAGCGATCGCTACGACCCTTGCCACAAATTTTGGTTCCCCACCCCCAATGACTATTAAACAAGTAGGACTAGGAGCTGGTTCACTTAATTTACCTATTCCTAACATTTTGCAACTTTGGCTAGGTGAAGCAACCGATGTGGCAACGCATGTGGCAACGGATGACATAACGGATGTAACGGATGCTTTAACTATGGGACTAACAGATAAAGCATCCGTTACATCCGCTACAACATCCGTTGCTGCATCCGCTACAACATCCGTTGCCCAGTCCGCTGCCACTAGCCCATATCTAGAAATTATCTCAGTTCTGGAAACCCAAATTGATGACTTAAGTCCGCAGGCGATCGGTTATGTGTTTGAGGCGTTGTTTGCTGCGGGTGCTTTAGATGTCTTTACTCAATCTATAGGGATGAAAAAGTCTCGTCCGGGAATTTTACTAAGTGTGATCTGCCATCCAGAGAATTTACTTAGCTGTGAGGCGGTTTTATTCCGTCAAACTACGACTTTGGGCATTCGTCGCTCTACTCAATGGCGCTCTATTCTCCAACGGGAAATTCAACAAGTGGAAACTCAATATGGCGTAGTGTCCGTGAAGGTAGCATGGACAGGACAAGTAAAACAGAAAGTTATAGCTAACGTGCAACCAGAATATGAGGATTGTGCAAAATTAGCGCGAGAACACAATATCTCCTGGCGCGAAATTCACCGACTAGCACTACAGAATTGGTATATACAGCATAATAATTCGTAATTCGTAATTAAGTTGCTAATTACGAATTACGAATTAATAATTACTATTGACTATTGACTAATCAACAGCATCCTTGACTGCATCACTTGCGTTATCCAAGTTGCGTTGAGCACTCTTTGCAGTATCCTCGGCTGTGCCTTGGACAAATTCCTTAGCTTTTTCAATGATGTTTTTACCTTTTCCGGCGACATCTTCGCTTGTGTCTTTAGCACTAGACTTTACATTTTCGCTGGTCTGTCTAGCACTAGACTTCACATTGTCAGCAGCTTCGTTCGTAGTCCGATTTACTGCTTCGCCTGCTTTGTCAACTGTGCGCTTAGCGTTATACTTTGTATCGTCAACTGCGTCCTGAACGTTATCCGCAGCCCCTTTAGCAGCATCCTTGGTGTTTTCTTGGATATTTTCTACACCCCGCTTAGTTCCTTTGGCAAAATCCTCAGCCGATTCCTGAGCTTTGTCTGTTGCATAGTCAGCACTACGCTGTAGATTTTTGCCTACATCTTCAACGTTCTCACCTTTCTTGTCTAGGATACGGCGGGTGTTTTCTCCCACATTGCTTGTTTGGTCAATGACGTTGCGCTCAGCATTTTCCTTAAGAGCCTCGGTTTTAGCTTTTACGTCGGTTTTGGCTGCTTTCGATCTGGGGTCGGTGTCAGTAAAGTTATTCATCCCACCTTCGTAAGGAGAAGTGGCATCCGTGCCTTTAGGAACGTACACCTCAGAATTAGGTTCTGCGGATTGAGGTCCTTTGATGTTACGAGGCGTCTCGTAGGACTTCTTGGTGGGTGCTGGCGCTGTTGCGTCTACTTGAGAACCACAAGCTTGTGTAAACAGTAGGATAGTAACTGCTACAAAAGCAGCTAAAATTTTGACAGGGCGAATATTCTTCACCCAAGAAATGAATTTGTTCATGGTGCTACTCCTTGTGTCTTTGTGACCTAGTTAAACGTTGCCCAAATACTGGCTCAACAGTTTTGGATTCTAGATTTACGATTTTGGATTCATCTCAAATCTAGAATCAGCAAAAAATGAATTCTATTTCCTTAGTGCTGGATTAGGTTGCAACTCAGGTCTAGCACCTGCTTCCTTTGCTTTTTCATTCAAAAAGCCTGAAGCTTCTTCTACTGCCTCTTTGACAGTTTCAATTCTGTCTTTTAGTCGATCTCCTAAATCGGGTTGGCGCTGATTTAAACCACCCGGTTCAGGCTGCTGGAAGTCTTTCACAGTTTTAATTGGCAATTGATCTTCTTTGTATGCTCTACCCTCTGGCGTCTCTGCACCCGGGTAAAGTAACTCGGATTCTTTAGTGGTAGCAATTAATATTTGTGAGTTTAGCTGTAAGCTAGACTGGTCACTCCCAGTATTCTTTGGGGTGTTATTAACCTTAGGGTCAGTGGACATATTCAAGTTGGTGTATTTGTCCCCGCCACCTTTGTAAGGATTGTTAGCACCACCAGCTTGTACAGCTGGATTATCTGGGTTTGCACCTTGAGCATTCACACTACTACAAGCAGTGCTGACTATCAACAATACACCCGCAAAAAATACGGTGACAATTTGGCGCGATCGCAGTTTTTTTAGAAAAGTTGTTAAAGCGTTCACAAAGCCCTCCTTTCATCTCTCTACTAGCAAAACATCTTAATTAACAGTTTTGTTAATTAAAGTAATAATGTTTTTGCTTGTTTGATGTTACTAATACTTGACTGTCAATTCCATAACGGTACCAAGTAGAAGCAAAGCTAGCCTCTAGCGTAGGTCACATTATTGGTAACAATATAATACTCTTTTTCTCTAACTAGCGAGAGATATAAGTTACTATAATTACCTTTTAATTTAGTCTTGAAAATTTGTATTAATTTTCAGGTTATATAAGTATTTAGTTATCAATTTATGCTTATGACTTTCAGCAAGTCCAAGGACTATAAATGCATAAATTAAAGCTTAAGTCAACATATTTATTCAAGCTGATGCCACAGAAGAGAAACTACCGATATAAATCTTTCTTTTTGTGATCTCAGTTTACATAAATTAATATAAGTCAGACAAACCCAAGCGTCGATCTAAGTTTTTTATAAATTAAACTAGCAAGATGATGAAGCAAGTTTTACGCTGGTTCATTTTGGGCGGGACACTATTTTTTTTGGGGAAAGCCCTTAAGGACCATTGGGTTGAGGTGACAACCGTCCGTATTGAACCAGTGGGTTGGGCAATCATTGCGATCGCCACTGGTGTAACTTTACTGGCACACATCTGGGCGGGTTGGGTATGGACTTGGGTTTTTCCAGAGTTCAATCAAAGAGTAAACGCGAACCAGTTCATCCAAGTTTACCTAAAAACAAACATTGCCAAGTATGTCCCTGGTAATGTCTGGCATTACTACGGGCGAAGGGAGGCGGCGGTCTGCGCTGGTATTTCTGCTGAGTCTGCCACCCTGATTGTGTTACTAGAGCCGTTACTTATGGCAGCAGCAGCTTTAATTATTGTCCTACTTGGCAGCTTATTTGCAGCAGAAAATATCACTCTCACTTTGCAAATAGCACAATTAGTAGCTTTGCTGGGAGTGCTTTTTGTGATTCATCCCCGGTTTTTGAACCCAGTCATGCGCATGTTGTACAAATTAAGAACAAAACAACCTGCTACCAGTAATGAACCCAACACTGTTAACAGTCTTAAACGCTATCCCCTAAAACCTTTGTTGGGAGAATTAGGCTTTTTGGGACTACGTAGTGCTGGATTTATATTAACTCTGTTTGCCCTAAGTCCGGTAAATTCGAGTCAAATTCCGTTATTGTTGGCGGCTTTTAGTTTTGCTTGGTTGCTAGGATTAGTTGTGCCGATGGCGCCTGGTGGATTGGGCGTGTTTGAAGCTACTGCGATCGCCACATTACAGCACCAATTTCCGGCTGTGGTAGTAATTAGCACTACAGGTTTATATCGTTTAGTAAGCATTTTAGCTGAAACCGCTGGTGCTACCTTAGCTTGGCTTGATGAACGCTAATTGCTAATTGTTAATTGCT
>CAZZYE010000728.1:0-4524 GCA_964658145.1 uncultured Stigonema sp. | reverse complement strand
TCAGGGTCAATGAACCAACCTAGTTTTGTCCCCTGGTTGATAGAGAAAATAATTTTATTAATCACGCGGTTGGGAGATTGGTCTTTTGAGAGAATTTCAATCGTCCAATCTGGGTAGCTGTTAAACCTATTAGCAATCTCCCCATCCTGATCAGTTGGAATGCGTGACCACTCAAATACTGCAATATCAGGAACTAGCGATCGCCCCCCAAAAGTGCAGCGTAACTCAGTTAATGCTAAAGCTTTTTGCTGCGGTTCACCCACGTCATTAATAGCGGTTGATAAACGAGTTTGAATTCTGCTATGTTTCCCTTGTGGCATAGGTTTTTGGTATATTTGACCGTTAATGTACTCACTTGCTGCTTCTGTTTCGCTTAACTTTAAAAACTCTTCTAGAGAAAGATTTGAGGATAACTGAGATGATAAAGTCATAAGTAATTCTTCAAGGAAAAAAAGAGAGTGGGCGAAAACCTGAAAAGCGATCGCGACTTTAAGAACCAAGCGGTGCGTTACGGCGCATTTAATTAATCTTTAATATAAATATACATAATTGCGCAAGAGCGTACCCTACTGTACTACTATTCCCGTACAGACGTTCCGCCGGAACGTCTCTTCCCCTACTCCCTAATTATGGAACCACCACTTGAACGTATTCGCTTATCCCAAACAGGCAAAGACCAACTTCTTAAACTCAGACGCAACACCAAAATTGACCAATGGAATATCTTATGCCGTTGGGCGTTTTGTCGTTCCCTAGCCGAACCCACCCCTCCGTCACCAGTACCAATACCCACCGATAGTAACGTCGAAATGACATGGCGCGTATTTGGCGGCGAAATCTCCGATATTCTCCTACTCGCCCTTAAGCAACGCTGCTACAACGACGGCTTCAGTACTGATAAGGAAACCCTCGCCACGCAATTTCGCCTCCACCTGCATCGTGGTATTGGTTACTTAGCAGGCGATCCAAATATCAAGAAAATTGAAGATTTAATTGAATTAACTACAAAGAATTGAAAGGATATATATTTATGGATATGAAGAATGGTGCGTTACGAGTAGCGCTAACGCACCCTACTTCTGTACAATCTAAAATCCAAAATGCTCTTATGTCCGAGAGCTACCTAGAAATAGAACGTCATAGAGCCGCGATTGTTCGCACTGACTTATCTCGACCTGTGCGATTGGCAGTGGAGTGGGCAATTATAAATCATGATACCACGTTTTTTGACTACGGTTGCGGACATGGTGGCGATGTGCAACGAGTAGCAAACTTAGGCTACACCAGTGCAGGCTGGGACCCTTACTACTATCCCCACACCCCCACACTCACCGCTGATGTGGTCAACTTAGGCTTCGTTCTCAACGTAATTGAAGACCCAGAGGAACGCCAAAAGAGTCTGCTGCAAGCTTGGAAACTCACCTGCAGAGTCTTAATTGTCGCCACCCAAGTGCTAATCAACGCTCCCAGTAAGACTCAAATAGCTTACGGTGATGGCATTGTTACTCGCCGCAATACCTTTCAGAAATATTACGAACAAGAAGAACTGAAAACTTATATTGACAAAGTGCTGAATGTAGATGCGGTGCCAGTGGCGTTGGGCATCTATTTTGTGTTTCGGGATGAAGCTGAAAAAGAGGGTTACAAAGCTAAACGATTTTTCTCAAATGCTTCTACACCGAGAGTACGCATCCCCAGTAAGCGGTTTGAAGACTACAAAGAGAAGCTAGAACCACTGATGGCTTTTTTCACCAAACGTGGGAGACTTCCGGTTAAAGGTGAATTGGAGAATGAACAGGAACTACTCAGCGAATTTGGTAACTTCCGTCGCGCTTTTGCTGTGGTATGCCAAGCAACTGATGAAGCAGAATGGGATGCGATCGCATACCGTCGCTCTCTTGACATCCAAGTTTACCTGGCTCTCACCCACTTTGATCGCCGACCCGCATGGCAAAAGCTAGCACCAGAAATGCGCCACGATATCAAAGCCTTTTTCGGTAGCTACGAGGAAGCATGCGAAGTCGCTGATGTCAAGCTTTTCAGCTTAGGGAAGCCGGGGATGGTTGAGAGTGCTTGTCAAAAAAGCAAGATCGGTAAACATACCCGCAGCGCCCTTTACGTCCATGTTTGTACACTCTGCGAACTTGACCCCTTGTTGCGGATTTACGAGGGCTGCGCTAGCCGCACTATTGGGCGTGTTGATGGCGCGACGCTGATCAAATTTTCCACTGACGAACCACGAGTATCCTACCTGTTCTACCCTGACTTTGATACCGATCCCCATCCTGCATTAAAGACAAGTATCAGTATTGACTTAAAGTCTTTAAATATAACTCATCGAGACTACGAAACTAGAGCAAATCCGCCAATTTTACATCGCAAAGAAACATTTGTGGCTCCTAATTATCCACTCTACGAAGAATTTGCTAAACTCACCCAACAAGAACAGGAATTAGGACTGCTACAGCACAAAAGCGATATTGGCACACGTGAAGGATGGGTAAAATGCCTTGCTGAGCATAAGGTAGAAATTAGAAACCATCAAGTTTATCAGATTAACGAACCGCCAAGACGCCAAGACAAAAGAGATTAAGAGTGCAATTTAAGGTGATAACTGGCGTGTTGGCATAAAATTGCACATCTAGTGTGGCAAGATATTCCAGTCCCTAGTTTTATTTTTTTTCAATCCCTAATAGGGATTTATATAAAAGCACTACCGCCCGTATTTGTTTCAATCCCTGATAGGTATTAAATAAATTATATCCTGTCCGACTCAAAACCGCCATAGCTGAAATTTGCCAAAAGGAGGAATTTTGAAATTATGAAAGAAACGCGATCGCTGCTAAAAGTCTTTAGCAGCAGGAAGATGGCGGCTTTGTTATTTCTGGGTTTTTCATCGGGTTTGCCGTTTAATTTGACGGGTCAGACGTTGCAAGCTTGGTTGACTAAAGAAAACCTTAGCCTGACGGCTATTGGCGCTTTTAGTCTGGTCAAGTTGCCTTACTCTATAAAATTTCTCTGGTCACCTTTACTAGATAGATTTGTGCCGCCGTTTTTGGGTCGTCGTCGAGGTTGGCTTATCATCACACAAGTAGCACTGTTGTTGGGAATCGTCGCGATGGCTTTACAACAGCCATCTCAAGGACTGCAACCTTTGGTAATCGCTACAGTAACCGTTGCTTTTTTCAGCGCCAGTCAAGACATTTTGGTTGATGCCTACCGCACCGATGTCGTAGAAGAAAAAGAAAGAGGTGCAGGGGCATCTTTTTCGATTTTGGGCTATCGCATTGCCATTCTCGTAACGAGTTCTTTAGCCCTGTTTCTTGCACACAGAATGCCTTGGCAAACTGTTTATTTATTGATGTCGCTATTGATGTTCGTTGGTGTGGTAAGTTCTATCTGGGCACCAGAACCAATTCTGCGCTATCGCCCTCCTCAAACCTTACGGGATGCTGTCAAACTACCTTTAGTTGAATTTTTCCAGCGTAATGGGTCACTCCAAGCAGTTTTGATCCTGGTGTTTATCGTTATTTACAAGTTGGGGGATTCCTTGCTGAAAAATGTTTCCACACCATTTCTGTTAGATAAGGGCTTACATTTTACCCAAAATGATATAGCAATTCCCACTGGATTGGGATTTTTCGCCGTTATTGTCGGCGCATTGGCAGGGGGAGCGGTAATGACCAAAATAGGCGTTAATCGTTCTCTGTGGATCTTCGCTATACTACAAGCTATTGGCAACCTATCCTACTTTGGTTTGGCAGTGGTAGGTAAAAATTTCCCTTTGATGCTGACAGCTATTAATATTGAAAATTTCTGTGTAGGCTTAGAATCGGCTGCCTTTGTCGCATTTTTAATGAGTCTTTGTAACCAAGGATTTTCAGCGACTCAGTACGCTTTACTATCAAGTTTACAAGGTTTTAGTCGAGATATTCTCACGGCTCCTGCTGGTGCATGGGCACAAGCTACCGGCTGGCCTTTATTTTTTCTAATAACAGCACTAGCAGCCTTGCCTGGATTGCTGCTCCTACCATTTTTTGCCCCTTGGAACCCCCAACCAGTACCAATTAACAGACCAGGACTTGATGATGAGGAAGAGGATTTATGGGGCAGAAAATAATCATTGTTACGGCAACAATCATTCTGTTGATCACCGGGGTCTTACTTGGCTACGTTCTCTCCCAGTTAGTTCTGGGATATCTGAGCCTAAACCTACTGACAACTCTTGGAACATTCAGCTTGATTCTGATTTTTGGTACACTTTATTACGTTTTATTTTGGGAGTTTAGGAGACAGCAGTCGCAGCCATTGCCACGAGGGACGACAACATTCCAAGCTAATGAGCGTGCACCTGATGACCGTCTTAGAACTAGGCTCATCGCTATTTTAGGAGGCGACACTGCCGCTGCTGAGCGGTTAGTTGCTCAAGCAAGGCAGGATTATCCTGGTATGCCGGAAAATTGGTATTGGGAACGAGCAATCGCGGAATTGGAGCGCGATCGTCCCTAACACATGGGGAGTGGG
>CAZZYE010000727.1:0-4531 GCA_964658145.1 uncultured Stigonema sp. | reverse complement strand
CGCCTTAGTTCGGGAATTGTTAAGATGAAAAAAGCAAGTAGCACCAACCTTAACCTAGTCTAAAAGAGCGAGTGACAGGATCATGCCTTTAGAAATTGCAGTAGAGAAAAAAAAGTTAAAAAATCCGCCATTAGAACTTCATTACTTGGGCGATCGCGTTCTACGTCAACCCACTAAGCGTGTTTCTAAAGTAGATGAAGAGCTTCGCCAGATGGTGCGCGAAATGCTGCAAACAATGTACACTCAGGATGGCATTGGTCTGGCTGCGCCCCAAGTGGGAATTAACAAACAACTCATTGTGATCGACTGCGAACCGGATAACGCGGCAAACCCCCCGTTGGTCATGGTGAACCCTACCATTAAACAAGTTAGCCGTGAGGTATGCGTTGCTCAAGAAGGATGTTTGAGCATTCCAGCGGTTTACTTGGATGTGAAGCGCCCTCAAGTTGTAGAAGTTACTTATAAAGACGAGTATGGGCGTCCCAAAACTTTGAAGGCTGGAGAATTACTTGGACGCTGCATTCAGCACGAGATCGATCACCTCAACGGCGTGTTATTTGTAGATCGTGTAGAAAATTCTTTGGCTTTGGTACAGGAGCTATCTAAACATGGCTTCTCTCATCAAGCAGTACAACCAGTCGTATAAGGTGGTGCGATCGTGAATACAATGACTCCCAAAAGCGGTTTGTTTCTTGCTGGTTCATGTATAACGGCGATCGCGGCGGTAGGTTCAATTTTTGAACTATCCTCTGGCGATCCTGATTTGGGGAATCAACTAACTGGAATTATCCTGGCGCTCTCGGTTCCACTCACAGGATTATTTTTCGTTGCTGCAGTGAGAGATACAAAAGCTAATATTAAATAAGCATCAGGTCTAAAGTAAGGAAAAGGAAAAAGGAAAAATAAATCCTTTTACCTTTACCTTTTACTTATACCCATAAGTAGTTAATGTTAAAAATGGCACTTAAGAAGCAAAATACTATCCGGCTGGATGGCGATCGGGTTCGCTAGGATAAAAGCAAAAATGCCATACAGCCAATTCACGCTGAAAAAATTGGTAAAAGACTTCAAATTGAAAATTGAAGAAAACGTTGTGCTCTTCCCAGAAGTTGTACCAGCACCACCGTCTAACTTTCTACTGCAACTGCTAGAAAAGACTGTGCCGTTGGCACTGGCTACAGATACAGAAAAATCTAGATCGGAGATGATCATCTTCCCCGTACTTCTGGAAGTCAAGGAACAGAAGGCAAACGAGATAGCACTATTCAGCGGCAACGATTTCACGGTCGATCCAAGCGTTGGCTTAAACGGTAATCCTGACTTTTTGATCAGTTGTGACAAGGAACAGTATTTCATCGTCGCTCCAGTCATGACAATTGTAGAAGCGAAAAATAACAATCTCAACAGTGGACTGGGGCAGTGTGGAGCAGAAATGTTGGCTGCTAAAATCTTTAATGAAAATGAAGGCAAGGATGTACCAACTATCTATGGGTGTGTGACATCAGGCACTGCTTGGAAGTTTCTGCGACTGACTGGCAACATCCTGTACATAGACAAAGTGGAAGTGTCGTTGTTTCCGTGCGATCGCTTACTAGGTATTTTTTTATCTATCTTAACGAATCTTACGAATTGAAGCTGTGGGATTGGTCAGGTATTTATTTCGGGATTGGGATGCACCCATTAGAGTTGACCCAAGGGTGAGTGCGTAATTGTAGCTACGTGGAGAGCATTCATCCTTTTTGGTGTCTTTGAAGACAATTACTGCAATTTTTTGTGATTGCCAGCACCATTGAGCGCAAGCAGAATACTGCAAACTGAACTCACTAAAATCTCAGACCCCCCCTTACCAGCTGTCTCAGAGAGTCATAAACTGTAGGTGGGAGTTGAAAGGCAGTCAGGAGAAATATTGTGAAAAGAGTTTTAGGGATCATTCTTGGGGGTGGTGCAGGAACCCGCCTTTATCCGTTAACAAAGCTACGGGCTAAACCAGCGGTGCCAGTGGCTGGGAAGTACCGTTTAATCGATATTCCTGTGAGTAACTGTATAAATTCCGAGATATTCAAAATCTACGTTCTGACCCAATTCAATTCAGCTTCTCTGAATCGTCACATTGGACGTACATACAGCTTTTCTGGCTTTACGGAGGGTTTTGTAGAAGTCCTAGCTGCACAGCAAACCCTAGAAAACCTCAATTGGTTCCAAGGTACAGCAGATGCGGTTCGTCAGTATATCTGGCTGATGGAAGAATGGGACGTCGATGAATATCTTATCCTTTCAGGCGATCACCTGTACCGCATGGACTATCGCCTGTTTGTGCAACGTCACAGGGAAACTGGGGCTGATATGACCCTCTCCGTGATCCCTATCGATCACCGTCGCGCTTCTGACTTTGGCTTAATGAAAATTGATGGTTCCGGTAGGGTCATCGACTTCAGCGAAAAACCCAAAGGTGAAGCTTTAACCAAAATGCAAGTTGATACGACTGTGCTGGGATTGTCACCAGAACAAGCCCAACAACAGCCCTACATTGCCTCAATGGGAATTTACATCTTTAAAAAAGATGTTTTGATCAAGTTGTTGAAAGAATCTCCAGAACGAACTGATTTTGGCAAAGAAATTATTCCTCAATCAGCAAACGATTACAACGTTCAAGCCTACTTATTTGATGACTACTGGGAAGACATTGGAACAATCGAGTCATTTTATAATGCAAATTTGGCACTAACTCAGCAACCTCTGCCACCCTTTAGCTTCTACGATGAAAAAGCGCCAATTTATACCCGCGCTCGTTACTTACCTCCTAGTAAACTGTTAGATTGCCAGATAAAACAATCAATGATCGGCGAAGGTTGTATTCTGAAAAGTTGCCGCATTGAAAATTCGGTGTTGGGAGTGCGATCGCGTATTGAAGCAGGCAGCGTTATTGAAGATACCCTGATTATGGGAGCTGATTTCTATCAAGCTTTCGCTGAACGCCAGTCCGATTGCGATCGCAAAAGCGTCTCCTTGGGTATCGGTGCTAACACCACAATTCGTCGTGCCATCATTGACAAAAACGCCCACATAGGATGCGATGTGCAAATCATCAATAAAGATAACGTCCAAGAAGCTGAACGCGAAAGTCAAGGCTTTTACATCCGTAGTGGTATCGTCGTTGTGCTGAAAAATGCCGTGATTCCCGATGGAACGATTATTTAGGAGCTAATGGCTAATAGCTAATGGTAAAAATTAGCAATGAGCCATTAGCAATTAGCAATCCGAGAGTACGGAAATTGTACGGGTGGAGTGTGCGAAAACCGCACACTTGTTCTATTTAATCTTTGTTAACTTAAAATTAGAATCTATATTGTAGCTATAGCGCGATCAGCTTTCGGTTATAATATGTCACCGACAAATGGTGTACTAAGTAAGACCGCTAAGTGCCTAGTGCTGATAGCTTTTAGAAAAAAACCTAATGGTAATTTGTACAGGAGGCTGGTAGATGGCTGCAACCGACTTCAAAGACTATTACACAATTTTGGGAGTTAGTAAGACTGCCACTCCAGAAGACATTAAACAAGCCTTTCGCAAACTAGCCCGTAAGTATCACCCTGACGTCAATCCCAACAACAAACAGGCAGAAGCAAGCTTTAAGGAAGTTAACGAAGCCTATGAAGTTTTGTCAGATCCAGACAAACGTAAAAAGTATGACCAATTTGGTCAATATTGGAAACAGGCAGAGTCGGGCTTTACGAACGGCGGTGTCGGCGTCGATATGGGCGGCTTTGACTTTAATCAATACGGTAGTTTTGATGACTTCATCAATGAGTTACTAGGGCGCTTTGGTGGTAGTGGTGTTGGTGGTGGTAGCAGTAGTCGCGGTGGGCGACAAACTTACTCTTACCGCACTAGCACAGGAGGTGTACCAGGTGGTTTTGGCGGCTTTAGTGATTATGGTTTTCAAGATGTCGGCGGCGCTAGTGGCGTCCAAGATAGCGAAGCTACGATTGCTCTGAGTTTTGCTGAAGCTTTTAGTGGTGTACAAAAGCAGCTAAATTTAGGCAACGAGGTCATTGAAGTCCGTATACCCGCAGGCGCTAAATCCGGTAGTCGTTTGCGTGTGCGGGGCAAAGGACAAGTCAATCCTTCAACCAACGGGCGCGGTGATTTGTACCTAAAAGTGGAACTTCAGCCTCACCCCTTCTTCCAATTTGAGGGTGATAATTTGGTGTGTGAAGTACCAATCACTCCAGATGAAGCTGTGCTTGGGGCAACTATTGAAGTACCAATACCTGATGGCACAGTTAGTGTCAAGCTTCCTACGGGAGTACGTTCTGGTCAATCCTTACGTTTACGTGGTAAGGGTTGGCCCCAAGCCAGAGGTGGACGTGGAGACCAGTTGGTGAAGATTGCGATCGTCACACCAAAAGACATCAGCCAAGAAGAGCGGGAATACTACGAAAAACTCCGCTCTCTACGCACCTTCAATCCCCGCAGCCATTTGCTGCAGGTCAAACTGTAATTGTTGGTTGTTGGTTGTTGATTGCCAATT
>CAZZYE010000726.1:0-4534 GCA_964658145.1 uncultured Stigonema sp. | reverse complement strand
CCTTGTCTCCCTTGTCTCCCCTACACCGAACACTCTTCGCAAATCCGCCCACAGCGTCGCCCCTCTCAACGTCGCCGTGGGGTCAGATGGTAACCCACCGCGCCCTGTAACGACGAAGTTATTGCCCTTTTGTGCTGAACATCCGGCAGTGATTTGGTGAGTTGGGTCTAAAACAGTTGTGGGTAGGGCAACGGTTGCTGAACTTGGGTTAACATCAGGGGTATTAATTTGTACTACACCACTGAAAGATGCTCCCAACGATGAACTGGCAGTAATATCACTTTATGGTGTGAGTTGGGGACGATATTGAGTACCAAAAATCCCTTTGGCATTAATAATTACCCTGCCCCCAAAACTTTGTGCGGCATTAGCGCTGATGTCGCTATTTTCTCTTGCGACTAAAGTGCCAGTATCAATTTTGATGTTGCCGCCATCACCTGTACCAAGTGCGCTCGTGGTGATTTGACTACCATTTCTTAACTGCAAAAAATCTTTTAGCTGGAGGGTAATGTTGCCGCCGACACCAGATGCAGTGGTTGCGGTGAGGCTGCCTTGATGATCTAGCACGACTCTGGCTGCATTCACCTGTAGTGTTCCGCCTTTACCGACTCCTTGATTTCTTACATTCACCAATGCCCCATTAGTCACCCTTAAAACGGGCGTATTGATAGTTACATCGCCGCTATCACCATTGTTAGAGACGTCATTTAGCCCAAATGTTGAGCGCACGACTGCGACGTCAGAACTTACAGACGAGGCGATTTCACTGGGAGCTAAAGCGCCTGCTCGGTTGCCATCCACGAGCACCGACTGGGAGGCATTGATATTGATACTGCCGGCAGAGCCTGTCCCTATGTTGCTAGTGAAAACTAAACCACTATCTTGAATTGTTAAGGTTTTAGTTTTGATATTGATGATGCCAGCATTACCAGTACCAAAGCTGCCAGCAGATAAAGAACTGGCTCTTGAAGAACTGGCGGTGCTCGTTTGATTCGTGCCGATTACTTGTATGTTGTCAGCATTAACAGTCAAATTGCCGCCCAAACCACTGCCAAAGCTGATGACAGATACCGTTCCACCATTAAGTATAGATAAGTTCTGGGTTGACAAGCTCAGATCTCCAGCAATGCCTGTTGAAAACGTGTACGAACCAATGTTGCTGATTATTTGAGGATTAATCGGTGCAAACCCACTTACTTGCACTAACTGTGCCGCATTGATATCAATATTGCCACTTTTACCCCCACTAAAAGTTCTGCTAACAATAGTAGCTCCATCCTGAATCATCAACCGCCCAGTTGAAACACTAATGTCACCGCTCTTGCCAGAGCCTATGCTTTCGGTGGACAGGGCGCTGCGAATGTTAGCATTTGGACCCGTACCGCTCAACGATAGTGACTCAGTAGCGTTAACGTTAATATTACCCCCAGGCTGCATCCCCCAGTTTTGTCCATCCATCAATGAGCCATCGCTAATGCTGAGCGATCGCGCTTGTACCTGAATTGAGCCTGCTGGAGCACCGCTGACATCTGCTAACGCTTTTTGTGATAGCTGGATATCACCGAAGGAAGGCACTCCAGCATAACCAAGCGTAAATCCTTGGGCGATTGGGGTTAAGCTGACCAGACCAGCGTTGGCCACGCTGCCCAACTCAATCCGTCCTTGCTCTGCCGTCAGTGTACCGCCATTGAGGTCAACCGTCCCGCCCACCAGCGCCAGCGTCTTTCCCGGCTGCACCCGTAATCCTAGGTTATTCCCGCCCTGCAAGGGTAAGTAGTCCGATAGTAACGTCAAATTGTGCCCAGTTCCCTGCACCATAATGTTGCCTGGATTACTGCCAAACTGCAATCCAATCGGCACATTCACGGTTAGTAGCGGTGCGGCAACTTGATTAGTAGTACTGAAGTGAGTGCCATCGGCAAAGTTGATCGACATAGCGCTACTGCCAATAAACGAACCCCCAATATTTAACGAAGCATTTGGACCAAAGATGATGCCATTGGGGTTAAGCAAAAACAGGTTGGCGCTGCCATTCGCTCTCAGGATGCCATCAATGTTAGAGATAGAACCACCTGTCACCCGCGTGAAAATGTTTTCAATTGTTGGGGCGTTGTTAAAATATGCCGTACTTCCAGTGGGGACATCAAACCTCTCAAAGCTATGGAAAAGATTGCCTCCAGCTTGTGTACCGCCGTTAATTACAAAGGTGTTGCCACTCTTGTTAACAGTGGAATTTACTGGCAGTGTGTTATTGGGGACGATTTGCCCGTTGACGGTGTTCGGGGCAAGTACACAACAAAGGATAATGGCGCACTTGAGAGGGTTGGAGTACTTAAATAGTTTCTTGTGGGGTGGGCATCCTGCCCGCCCTGAGATATCTACGGGCGGGCAAGATGCCCACCCCACAATTTGTAAATTTACACAGTTGACATGCTCCCACAGCATCTTTCTTATTGCCAGGGCATGGTGCAACATATCAGGGTAGAAAAGTTTCATATAGCTATTAGTAGGATTTCAAATTGGCGCTCATTTAATCGGAATTTCAATCACAAATTCTGTTCCTTCTCCTAAAGCTGAAATACAGCTAAGCTTACCTTGATGCTTATCTTCTACAATTTGCCGACTAATAGATAATCCCAAACCAGTTCCTTTACCCACAGATTTAGTAGTAAAAAATTGTTCAAATACTCGTTCTTTTACCTCACGTGACATTCCCATGCCATTATCTTTAATAAAAATATTTACATAATTAGTTAAATTTAATTTTGTAGATATTTTAATAGTATTAAAATTATTATAATTATCGCTTTTATCCGAGCTTTGCCTATATTCATCTAAAGCATCAATAGCATTAGAAATCAGATTCATAAATACTTGATTTAGTTGTCCTGGGTAGCATTCAACCATTGGTATATTTCCAAAATCTTTAATCACTTCAATTTCTGGACGTTTATCATTTGCTTTCAGCCGATGCTTTCGATATTCATCAAGGTACTTTCGATGCCTTGATGAATATCGAACACTGGTGAATAATGCCGATACCATCTAGTTGTGATTTCGTCATTGTTTGGGAGCGTTGCAGGATTTGCGCGTACCCCAAAATGCCGTTGAGGGGTGTACGCAGTTCATGACTCATGTTGGCGAGAAATTCGCTTTTGGCTTTGTTTGCGATATCAGCGATATCTTTTGCTGCGGCTAATTCCTGGGTGCGATCGCTCACTTTTTGCTCTAGAGTGCGAGAATACTCCTGCAGTTGCTCATTTGCCTGTTCTAGTTGCGATTGCTTGTGAAAGTTAGTAGTGACAATCGCAGAGGCGATGAGCGCCAGCGACGGTGAAACAGAGGGAATCCACCAACCGCCAACAAAGGCGAAATAGCTGCTAGCGATGAGAATACCTGTGGAGAGTGTTATCCCTAAAACGGGCAATCCTGGAAATGACTTGTTACGTCTGTTAATAATTTGGAGCAATTGCCAACTGACTCCGCTGCCAATAAAAGACCAGCACAAAACCCATAGCGACTCTGCAGATGTTGACCACACTCCGATCAGAGGTCGTCCCTCAACTGCTGCACTCAAAATTTGGCTGATTAAATTGGCGTGAATTACCACCCCAGCCATGCGATCGCCTGCATCACTTGAATTGCCACTGTAACCAACGTTAAAAAAGTCATTGATGCTCTTGGCTGTTGTGCCAATCAAAACGATGCGCGATCGCACTCGCTCTGGCGATACAGCACCAGAGAGTACCTCCCGCATCGTCACTGTATCGAAGCTTTCTTGGAAGCCATGGTAGTTGAGAAAAATTTGGTATCCCCCCACATCTGCACCTCGATAACCGAATTCATTGCCAGTCAGGGGAGCAAACACCGCTTGACCCAAGCGCAAATGAGTGCTATCCGGGTTGGTCGCCTCCAAGGAGATGCCTTTGGGTTTGAGATACATGACTGCCAAGCGAGCGGCTAAACCTAATGTAATTTCACCTCTGTCATTACCAGCAGACAGCAAGCCTCGCCGCACCTTGCCATCCGCATCCAAAACCACATCGGCGATCGCAACTTGATCGAGTTTAGATAAGGTAAGAGGTGGAGGCACCGCTACCCCCACCAGTTTTTTCACTCCAATCAAGTTCGGTGTGGTCTTCATCACCTCAACCAATTGCTGATGACCTGGTTCCACTGGCAAATCTCGATAAATATCCATGCCAATAGCTGCTGGTTGCTGTGCTTTTAGCTTGGCTAAAGCAACAGCTAAAACAGCGTCAGGAATTGGCCATTTGCCGACTTTGGTGATGTCTTTTTCATCTATGGTGACGATGAGAATGCGCTGTTCCAGTTTTTCGGGTGGACGCAGAGCAAAAAACTGCTCCACAGTTGCCCACTCTAGTAGCTGGAAAAATCCTGCCATCCCCCCAGCCATGACGCAGATTGCTACGCTGGGGGCTGTCATGAGTACAAAGCGCCATCGCCAAAACAGCGCTTTAAAATTAGACCACATCTTTTGTTAGGGATTGCTAATTGCTAATTGCTAATAGGT
>CAZZYE010000725.1:0-4536 GCA_964658145.1 uncultured Stigonema sp. | reverse complement strand
ATCAGGGAAAAATTACCGATTTTTTCACAAACTCCTGTCAGGGAAATGCGCAAATGTGGTGAAGGTTTAAGCAAAACCAAATTATCTATAAAAAAATATTTAGGAGTGCGATCGATATGTTTCAACCCTCTATGGTAAAACCACAAATACCTTCGGGAACTCTGATCGATAACCGCTATATTATCCAAAAACTTCTGGGACAAGGGGGATTAGGGCGAACGTATTTGGCGTTTGACACTCGTCGCTTTAACGAACCTTGTGTCCTGAAGGAATTTGCTCCCAGTGGCACAGGCGAGCATGCTTTAGAGAAATGTCGCAATTTATTCAAAAGAGAAGCAAAAATTCTCCACCAGCTGGAACACCCTCAAATTCCTCGATTTTTAGCTTGCTTTGAAGGAGATGGTCGGTTGTTCTTGGTACAAGAATATGTGAATGGTAAAACATACTCAACCCTATTAGGAGAACGTCAACGTCAGGGACTAACTTTTTTTGAAGACGAGGTGATAAAGTGGCTGACATTGCTGTTACCTGTTTTGGAATATGTTCATCAGCACCACATCATCCATCGAGATATTTCTCCTGACAATATCATGTTACCTGACGGCAATAATCTACCTGTGCTGATCGATTTTGGAGTAGGAAAGCAGATAGCTGACCTGAACGAGGCTAGCAGTTTAAACCATGTGACATTTGTTGGCAAAATGTCGCTCGTGGGAAAAGTAGGATACGCTCCCCGCGAACAGATTAGCTTGGGGATGTGTTCTCCCTCCAGTGACCTTTATGCCTTGGGTGTCACTTCAATTGTGCTGCTAACAGGTAGAGATCCATCCTTGCTAATTGATCAATATTCCTTGGAGTGGAATTGGCATCTCTACGCCGATGTCAGCAATGCTTTTGCTCAAGTACTCAATAAGATGCTGGCAGAGACACCTAAGCAGCGGTACAGAACATCCAGGGAAGTTCTCACAGAGCTTGAACGCCTTCAACAACCTCAAGTGGTGTCACAGTCAACGATTCTTGATTTACCTCCTACTGTTTTATTTGCTCCTGAATCTAACTCTATAGCAACAAAGCCGCCATTAAATAACCAACATCAAGGCTCCGCTAGTTCATCCTTTTCCACTAGAGAGCCAACTTCCCAACTAGGACAACAATCGTCACTCACAACAGCGTTTATACAGCGCTGTCAGCAAGAACTAGCCTACCACATTGGACCAATGGCAAGTCTGATTGTAGAAGAGATATTAGCTGAAAATCCTCACACCTCGCCTTACCAATTTGTTGAACTATTAGCAAGGGAAATTCCTGAGGTGCAAGCAGCTTTTGAATTTAGACAACGCATGTTTTTATGAGATTGTTAATTGTTAATTGCTAATTGCTAATTGTCCTTGGTTACCAATGACTAACAACCAACAACTAACTAATTCCCTGTATTTCCGGGAGGACGTTTAATTCTTTTCATTGCCATTTCTAAACTTAACTTCATCCGTTTGAAGGCTCTGGCAAGATTGCCGATTTCATCATTAGTTAGCTGCTCAAACTCAACATCCATATGCCCTGTACTTACTTCCTCAGCTACGCGAGTTATGCGTCTGAGAGGACGAACAATTTCTCTATACAAGAAAAAGTTGACTAAAAGTATGGCACCTACAAAAACAGTGGATAAAAGTCCCACGATTAGAAAAGAAGATTGATTGGCTTTGGCGATAACTTTCCCAGCTGGTATTGAAATGATCTGAGCCGCCACAATTTCATCCAACTTCCACCCAAATCCATTAGCTGTACCGTATTGCTCAATCATAGTTTTAGGTGCTTTATCGGGTGTACTATGACACGTAAGACAGCTTTGTTGAGAAACTGCAAGCGGACGAGCAATGTAAAATATATCTCCACTAGGCGTTGAGCGAAATCCGTTCAACTCTTTTAAATCTTTTTCTTTTCTGAACTTCTCTATAATTGGCGTCTCAAAACTATCAGCTTTATCTCGAAGATTTGTTGGATTTAGCGTTGCTTCTTTATAAAAGAAGTCATGATATTCAGGTTTTGAGCGCAAACCGTCAAAAACCTCCCGTGCTGAGTACCCAGCGACAGTTTGCGGCAAAAACTTAGTTTCCAATTTATCACTCAGTTCTGGAGTGATTTGGTTAGCGGTATACTGACGCACAGAAGCAAGGGTATCGATGAGCGCTAGAGCTTTTGAGGCAACTTCAACTGTGGCATTCTGCCTCAGCAAAGTAGACAAAACCAATCCACTCAAGCTCAGACCTACTACAAGAATTATAAGTAGCAGAATTGTAAATTTTTGTCTTAAATGCAGATTTCTTAACATATAGGATTATTATTTGATTTGTGAAATACACGTAGGGTGTATTAAACGAGACTACGGTACTGTCCGAAGCTCTTGGTGCGTTACTACAAATACTTAGATTTTTTGAAAATTCAAATCAGATTCCTATAATTCTAATAGGTGATTGTCTCTCCACTCCACCAAGCACTTACGACTCCCCTATTTTAAGCAATTTAGCCAAGAGTTAGCCGTTGCCGCCTCTCCTTGGAACCACGGGGAAGTTCATCCAAAATGAATAGCCCCTCCCAACCCGCTATTTCGATCCCGTGCAAAAATAGATAGCAGCACTTGGCGATTTTTACTAATGGTTTGGAATCCTGGACACCGATTATTTGGTGGTCGCTACATTCTTGAAAGAAAACTAGGTGAAGGCGGAATTGGAATCACCTATCTTGCTAGAAATCAACGGGGTGAACTGCGGGTAATTAAAACCCTCAAAGAAGAAATCCTGAATAACCCCGCCTGGAAAACGTACCAAACCAAATTAAAGCAAGACTTCCGGGATGAAGCAGTTCGGCTTGCAGTGTGTCGCCACCCCCATATAGTGCAGATAGAAACTATCTTCGATGAGGGGGATTTGCCTTGCATAGTGATGGAGTACATCGAAGGCGAAGACATAGGTAAGCGCCTCCGGCGGGTGGGGATGCTATCGGAAGCAGAAGCGCTGCTTTACATCCGGCAAATTGGTAACGCTTTGATGGTAATTCACCGTAAAGGCTTGCTGCATCGAGATATAAAGCCGAACAACATCATCCTTCGCAAAGGCAAATTGGAAGCAGTACTCATTGACTTTGGTATTGCTAGAGAATTTATACCCAATGTTGTCCAAAAGCATACAGTGTATCGCACTCCTGGTTTTGCCCCTCCTGAACAATATGAATTGGAAGCACCACGGGGAGAATTCATCGATGTTTACGCTCTAGCTGCTACCTTATATAGTTTGCTGACCGCAGTTTTACCCAAGAGTGCGGAAGACAGACAACAAAATATGGAACTACAACCACCGCAACACTTCAATCCCAACGTTAGCGACAGAGTAAATCAGGCAATTATGCGGGGAATGGCGCTACAGGCAAATTATCGTCCTCAGTCTGTACAGCAGTGGTTGGATTTATTAAGTGTCGAGAACGCTTTAGAGTCAATAGCACCCACACTAGTCACAACACCTCCGCCAAAAACCCTAACACCGATTGTAACGGTTCAACAGAGGTGGGAATGCGTACACACCCTTAAAGGCCATTCGAGCATGGTTCATGCCGTCGCCATTAGCCCAGATGGGCAGATTCTTGCTAGTGGCAGTAACGATAACACTATCAAATTGTGGCAATTGGGGACGGGAAAACTACTGCGTCAACTTGGTCGTTGGTTTTCTGGTCATTCCAGCATGGTTCATACTGTTGCCTTTAGCCCCGATATGCAGATTCTTGCTAGTGGCAGTTGGGATGACACGATCAAGTTGTGGCGCTTAAGTACAGGCAG
This sequence comes from uncultured Stigonema sp., assembly GCA_964658145.1. Classification (GTDB taxonomy): domain Bacteria; phylum Cyanobacteriota; class Cyanobacteriia; order Cyanobacteriales; family Nostocaceae; genus Stigonema. The sequence goes on along the minus strand of CAZZYE010000725.1, from coordinate 710 downwards.
AAAAATTCACACTCTTATTGGTCATTCCAACTGGGTTAATTCTGTCGCTTTTAGTCCGATCCCCCGAAATGCCTCGAATCTCGGGGATGGCAGCGGACTGCCCATCGGACTTAGTTCTATTTTAGCTAGTGGCAGTGCTGATTGCACGCTCAAGCTGTGGCTGTTAAGTACAGGCAAAGAAATTTGCACTCTCACTGGTCATTCCGACTCAGTTTTGTCAGTAGCCTTCAGCCCGGATGGGGAGATTGTTGCTAGTGGCAGTGCTGACTACAGTATCAAGCTGTGGCGCTTAAGTACAGGCACCAGAATTCGCACTCTCACTGGTCATTCCTTCTTTGTTAACTCCGTCACCTTTAGCCCTGACGGCCAAATTCTTGCTAGTGGCAGTAGTGACAAAACGATTAAACTGTGGCAGGTGAGTACTGGTCGAGAAATTCGCACTTTCACTGGTCATTCTGACGCAGTTTGCTCTGTCGCCTTCAGCCCAATCCCCCCAATATCCGTTGATCAAGGAGGACTGAGAGGGATCGTGGCTAGTGGCTGTTGGGACAAAACTATCAAAATCTGGGAAATCAACACAGGTAAAGAAATCTGCACTCTTAGCGGTCATTCCAACTACGTCAGATCCGTTGCTTTCAGTCCAGATGGGCAAACCCTAGTTAGTGGTAGTGATGATGACACCATCAAGATTTGGCGACGGGGGTGATGAA
>CAZZYE010000724.1:0-4537 GCA_964658145.1 uncultured Stigonema sp. | reverse complement strand
ATCTTGCGCCGGTGACACCTTAACCGCCTTTTTCTTCTCAAAAGTCAACCCCTGTTCCCCCTGTCCAATGACAATTGTGTCACCAAGCACAAAAGTATTCTCCAATAACTTAGTGGCAATCGGGTTTTCCACTTCTCGTTGAATTGCCCGTTTGATCGGACGAGCACCGTAAACAGGGTCATAACCTACTTCCACAAGGTAATTACAAGCTGCTGGGGTGATCTCCAAAGAAATTTTTTGCTCAGCTAGGAGATTTTCTACCCGTTTAAGTTGAATCCGAATAATATGCCCTAATTCAGTACGGTTCAGGGTATGGAAGATGATTAAGTCATCGATCCGGTTGAGAAATTCGGGGCGGAAGTGCGATCGCAGAGCATCAGTCACCAGGTGCTGCATTTTTTCATACTTAGAGTCATCACCAGCCACATCAAGAATATATTCACTCCCGATGTTACTCGTCATAATAATCACAGTATTACGAAAATCAACCGTTCTTCCCTGTGAGTCAGTAATTCTACCGTCATCCAGCACCTGCAATAAAATATTAAACACATCGGGGTGGGCTTTTTCCACTTCATCCAGCAGCACTACCGAATAGGGACGACGACGAACAGTTTCCGAAAGCTGACCACCTTCTTCGTAACCGACATATCCAGGCGGTGCTCCTACCAAACGGGAAACCGAGTGTTTCTCCATATACTCGGACATATCCACACGCACAAGGGCGTCATCAGAATCAAAAAGAAACTGCGCCAAAGCACGAGCCAACTCAGTTTTACCTACCCCAGTGGGACCCATGAACAAAAATGAACCAATCGGGCGACCTAAATCTTTCATCCCCGCACGCGCACGACGAATTGCTGCTGCTACAGATGCTACAGCTTCCTGTTGCCCAATCACCCGCTGATGCAAGTGTTGTTCTAGTTGCAGCAACTTTTGCCGTTCAGATTCCAAGAGGCGATTGACAGGAACTCCCGTCCACTTAGCAACGATTTCAGCGATATCGATTTCTGTCACTTGTTCCTGTAGCAAAGTGGAACCTTTGCTTTGAATTTCTAAAAACTGAGCTTCTTTCTCTTCGCGATCGTGCAGCACACCCTCCAACTTCCCAAACTTTAACTGAGCAGCTTTATTGAGATCGTAAGCGCGTTCTGCTTGCTCAATTTGCACCCGCAGCTTTTCTTCTTCTTGCTTTAATGCACTAATAGCCTCCAAAAGCTGCTTTTCACCTTGCCATTGCCCATTCAATTTTTGCTGTTTTTCAGTTAAATTAGCAATTTCTTGTTCAATTCTCACCAAACGCTCTCTAGTCTGAGCCGTAGCTTTTTCTTCTGTTGCCAATGACAGCTTTTCCATTTCCAACTGCATCAGCCGTCGATCAATAGCTTCCAACTCCGCCGGTTTGGAGGTAATCTCCATTTTCAACTGCGCCGCCGCTTCATCCACCAAATCAATTGCCTTATCTGGCAAGAAACGGTCAGTAATATAACGCGCTGACAGTGTTGCTGCTGCTACCAACGCTGAGTCAGAAATTTTGACGTTGTGATGAACTTCGTAACGTTCTTTCAACCCCCGGAGAATGGAAATTGTGTTTTCCACACTCGGCTGATCCACAAATACTTGCTGAAAGCGCCGTTCCAAAGCTGCGTCTTTTTCAATGTATTTACGGTACTCATCCAAGGTTGTTGCGCCGATGCAGCGCAGTTCACCCCTTGCCAGCATTGGTTTCAGTATATTCCCTGCATCCATCGCTCCTTGTTGGCTGGAACCAGTCCCAACAACCGTATGTAGTTCGTCAATAAACAGGACGATCTGACCGTTGGATTCCATAACTTCCCGGAGGACGGCTTTCAGGCGCTCCTCAAATTCTCCCCTTAATTTTGCCCCAGCAATCAAGCTACCCACATCTAGGGAAATCAACTGACGGTTTTTCAAAGAATCGGGAACGTCACCGTTGACAATACGCTGTGCCAACCCCTCGGCGATCGCTGTCTTACCTACCCCAGGCTCCCCAATCAATACCGGGTTGTTCTTGCTGCGACGAGACAGTACCTGTATAACCCTACGGATTTCATCATCCCGTCCAATTACCGGATCTAGCTTACCAGCTTTTGCCTGTTCTGTCAAGTCTCTGCCGAACTTCTGTAGGGCTTCGTAGCGGGACTCAGGGTTTTGATCTACTACCTTTTGACTACCGCGAACTGATTTAATCGTAGCCTCTAGCTTAGCCGCGTCCAAATTTAAGCCTTTGAGCAACCGCCGTCCGATACGTTCATCGTCGGCAAAGGCTAAGAGTAAGTGTTCAATAGAAATGAAGGAATCTTTCATCCTGGCTCTAATTTCCTCAGATCGGTCTAGCATTGCGTCTAAACTGCGACCCAAGTAGAGCTGGTCTGTCTTACCTACTTTAGCCTGACGTTGGATAAATGCTTCTATTTGCTGTTGCAAACGAACGGGATCGACATCACAACGCGCCAAGATGCGTGTTGCTAGCCCAGTGTGTTCTTCCAACAAAGCAATTATTAAATGTTCGACATCTAGTTGTTGTTGTTGATAAGCATGAACTATATCTTGCGACTTAACAATCGCTTCCCAGGCTTTATCAGTAAATTTATTCGGATCTGTAGGCTGCATTTTTACGATTTGCTAATTGCTAATTGCTAATGGCTAATTGTTTTGCGACTAGCCATTAGCTATTACTTAATTTAAAATGAAAACACTGTTCTGAATGTACCTTGCCAGATGGTGTTATTGGAGTCGTTATTAGCGTTTGTAACAAACGCGAATGTAGGAGTAACACTAACATGGTCGTTGAGCTTTAGATTGTAAAATGTTTCAAAATTGGTTTGAGTGGCGTTGCCTAAACTGTCAGTGACAAAAGGCTGACCAACAGCGATACCTGCAACAGTACCAGGAAGAAGAAGGTTACGAAACCCTAAACCTACCGCCCAAGTCAAAGGATGTAAATCTAAATCTCGGTTGATTGCAGTGTTAAATCCTTGATAATTACCATATCCTAGACGACCAAAAATACCCGTATTCCGGTTAAGAGTATACTCAGCATTAACACCAAAGGCGTTAATGTCGGTGTTATTAACTAAAGCATTTGTATATTGCAATCGTAATGCCAGCCGATTACTGGGTAAGTATTCCAGTTCTGCACTTGCTTGATAACGATCGCCAAATAAACCACCCTTTGTGTTTGTTTTGACACCATAACCTGTAATTTGATTAGCATCAGCAGCAATGTAGAGCGATCGCAAAGTTAATTTACCACCGCGAGGATTCCAGGCGATCGCACCTCCCGCACCCCCACCGCGATCAACTTGGTTTTGGATAATCAGGGGATTATGGAGAAAAAAGCTAGAACTAAAATCAACCGCCTCGTTGTTAGCATAACGATTACGGTCAATAAAATCCCGTGGCAACATTTTTGCCCCAATAGTTACGGCTAAATTTGACTTGGGACGAAACGAGTAGTACAAGCGTCTCAGTTGCAGATTAGTGTCGTATTCCCCATAATCGAGTCCACCACCATCGGCTAGCAAACCAGTAGTTCCCAAAAAGTTGAGGTTTTTCTTTTGCGCCCGACTAATAGCATCACCACCATTATTACCAGATTCTAACTGGGTAACGAGTACATCCTGGGGGTGAAAGTTGGTGGAAAGAGTTAACCGTTGGCGAGACACTACAGTGCTATTAGCGTTACTACCATTAGTAGTGGCAACGATCGCTTCACCTTGCAACTTACTGGTGAGGGAAAATTGCTCTACTTTTAGTTTAGCAGTGCGATCGTTAATTGAGTTAACACTTCGCTGCAATTGATCCAACGCTGAACGATACTCTCTTTGCAACCGCCGTAAGGTGATCATATCCTCCTGAATGTACTGATTGCCCACCGCACTACCAATTATGCTATTTACTTTATCTATAACTGCAGCAAGACCTGCAGCAAATTCATAACGGGACAGCGGACGGTTACCATGAAAGCTGTTATCTAGATAGCCAAAGCTAACACCATAGCGTACAGTAAGCGATCGCAATGCTTGATAAGCCCAGTCTGTTGGTTTGACATCAGACAATTCCGAAACCGAATTTTGCTGCGTTAACTCATCAGAATTCAAAGGGAGTAGGGCATACGTAGGGGCGGGGTCCCCCCGCCCATCCATCCGTGGGGCATGCGCATGCACGTCGTCCCCCCGCCCATCCATCCGTGGGGCATGCGTAGGGGCGGGGTCTCCCCGCCCATACATCCGTGAGGAGTGGGGAAGAGACGTTCCGGCGGAACGTCTGTACGGGAGTGGAAGAATCTGTTCGGGTATTGAAATCCCTCCCAATCCCCGATCCCCAACCTTAGGAACTTCCGCTCGTACAGCTACGTCAGCCGATTTATAGATAATGGATGAATTTTTATAAGGGATAGAAATTTGCAAAGCATTCGCCGCTATTGGAAAGCACATCTAACTAAAAATCCCGCAACTGATTACTGTACGTTCGCTCATTTTTAACCGCAAGATTTAATAAGCGCCTTACAGGG
>CAZZYE010000723.1:0-4542 GCA_964658145.1 uncultured Stigonema sp. | reverse complement strand
GCCCCCCCTGAACGGATACATAATTGTTTACCCCGAACTATTGAGGGGATACGTTATAGTGGATACCGTTACTTTGTTGAGGAATTAATTCCTGTAGACAAACTAGCAAAAGCTTGCTCTATTTTTCCAATACCGAAAACAGAACAAGTAATTGCTCTGGTTGATACAACGATTCGGGGAACAGGTGAGTGTGGCTTGGCAATAGGTCTTAATGGAATTTATTGGCGTAATGGTGTGTATGCTGAAACGATCAAAAATTTTCTAGATTGGAATGAGTTGGCTACTGTCTTTATTAGAAAGGAAAAACTGGAAGTTAAATTAGGTGAAGGTAATGCAGTTCATGTAAACAGTGCGACACTAGATGGCAAAGTAGTTAAACTACTTTTGGAAATTCAGTCTCTAGTCAAAAATCCCTCTCCTACTCAAGCTTCTAGTGAAGAATGGTTTATCACCGCTTCTGGTCAGCAATTTGGTCCTTACGACCTCTCAACTATCGAGACTATGATAGCCAGTCGTCAGATTAACCCAGATGAGTGTCTCTCATGGAAACAGGGAATGGAAAATTGGCTTCCTTTCAAGGAAGTTCCCCAATTGCAGGTATTGGTTCAAGTACCACAACCTCCGTCCCCGGTTGCACCTCCACCACCTCGAGCTACACCTGCACCTCCCCCTCTCCCATCACAACGTTTAGGGTCACTTGATGATGTATTTACAACTACTTTGCCAAATCTCAAAGAGAGCAACGAAAGAGTAGAAACCGGACGGGTTGATTTAAACAATGCTTCTTTGGATGAACTATTGACCTTAGCAAGTATCAATCTAACAGATGCTGAAGAATTAATCAGAGAACGAGATAGCCGCATCGGTTTTGAGACAGTTGAGCAAGTTGGACATTTCTTGGAGCTTCAGCCTCATCAAGTTGAACAACTTAAGAAAAAAGCTTTCTTGAATTCATATAACGCTCAAAGTTATAGACCAGTCACATCAGCCAGAAACCGTGTCATAGATTTTTAAGTAATGAGGTTAATATGTCCAAGCAAGTACGAATCCAAATATTTCCAGATGGGCGTGTTCAAGCTGAGGTACAGGGAATTAAGGGAAAAGCCTGTACTGACTACATCAGCATTTTGGAAGAAATCCTTAGTGCTGAGACTTTCTCATCCTCCTACACACCTGAGTATTATCAGGAGCAAGAGGTTGAGCTTGATCTTCAACACCAGCAAACACTGTATGGAGAGTTGAAGTAGTCAAGAGTAAATTTGTCCTTGCTGTAACAATCCCTAAAATCTAATGGCTTTAAAAAATTAGTGAACTTTTGAATGTTATTACGCATCAACAAATTTTTACCCTTTACGAAAGTTGAAGGACCAGGAGAGCGTGCTTGTATTTGGGTTCAAGGCTGTCCAATTCACTGCTCTGGTTGCGCTGTACCTTGGACATGGTCTGAACAGGGTGGTGAAGAGGTTGATACTGAAGAACTTGCCAAACGTATCTTAAATGGTTCTCAGGTCGAGGGAGTGACGTTTGTGGGGGGCGAACCTTTTGCCCAAGCTGAAGCGTTAGCTCATCTCGGAGGAATTTTGCAAGAATCTGGTTTGTCTGTTATGACTTTTACCGGGTACGTCTTGGAGGGGATTTTGAAATCCTCGCGCCTAGGCTGGCATGATCTTGTGTCAGTTACTGACCTCTTAATTGACGGACCTTTCCGGCAAGATTTGGCAGATGTAAGCCGTCCTTGGGTTGGTTCATCTAATCAGAGATACCACTTCTTGACACCGCGTTATCGTCACCTTGAATCCTCTCTATTGAACATACCTAACCGCTTTGAAGTTCGGGTTCATCCAGATGGCAGGATGTTCATTAATGGCATGGCTACTACTGAAGATTTGAAAGATTTATTCTCTGATTGCACGGTCTACACGGAATAAAGGAAAAAAGTTTGATGAAAAGTGCAGGCGGAATAAAGGCGATCACTTTATAACGAGAGTTACACCTTAGCAAAACAGACTTTACCCGATGGTAGTGACACCTCCGATGATATCTTTGGTAAATTTGGCGACTTTAATCCTAATGTCTTCAAATCGATAATCAGTTCGTAAGCAGAACCTAAATTGCAACCGATTAAATTTGCATTACCATCCCCATAAGAGCGGGATTCCGAAGTTGTCATAATGCCTTAACCCAGGCTTTTTTTGACAGATTAGATCCAACAGATTTGAGAATTGTGGTTGTAGTCGTAACAATCCAACGGGTGAGGCTGCTATCAGAGTTAGAATCCCTAATCCTCCAAAAAATTGATAAACCGAGATATAACAGTAGAATCCCATCGGGAGAGTAGGTACTATGCAGAGAAGCGACACAAGCGCACTTAAAAATATCTTGGACTACTTGCCAGAACGTATTAAGCACGCAATAGAGCAATATTCCAAACAGACTCAACTCCCCCCTGAATTGGTCATTGAGTTGGCGATCGCTCACTTTCTAGATGTAGACTCTGTGACTTTTGACGATTGCCGGATTGATTCACCAGGAGTACTCAGGGAACAGAATAAAATCCTGAAGATTCAGCTAGCGGCTGCACAGACAAAGCTTGAGTCGGTTGGCTAGAAAAAATTTTTGGCATTAGTTCTTGCCTTGCAGACGAAAGGCTGTGACAGGTGCATGGCGATCGCTCAACGTATCCGTAATTACAGCTATTTTCTGTTTATTACCCAGTAGATTGCCGTAGGGGCACGGCACTGCCGTGTCCCAGATGATGTGGTGTATGTACCCTAATTGCTGTAATCAGGCTCATTATTGGAAACGTCGTTACTGCAATAAAACCCCTTTAATCACATTTTGCACCAGTTGCAATAACGCTATTTTTGTAGGGTGGGCATTGCCCACCATTGACCGATCGGGCCTATTTTTGCTTTGGTGGGCAGTGCCCACCCTACACGAACTATCGAATGGTGCAAGATATCAGTTTAGACTTCTTTCAGTTTTTCTTTATAAACAGCCTCTAGATTTTCTCCTGGAGTTGGAATGACTTGCCTACCTGTCCCACGCTGATGGAAGCGTAAGACTTGTAGCAACAAGACGTGGTTTACTTAACAAAACTTTCTTAATTTTTACGCTTTTTACCAGATAACACTTCACATCAAGTTACGTATTTTTATCGGTTCTGTTCAGGAAAGCCCAAAGTTAAAAATGAACTAAGGGATGAGACAAAAATCAAATGCAGAACCTTATTTACCAGGACTGTCAACTTTACCAACAGAACAACGACTTTGGTTGCTGCATTTTATTCTAGTCCGGATGCTTAATTACGAATTTAGTAATTAAGTGCCTTCTGTCAATGTAGCTGTGACTACTGCATTTTTAAGCATGATCACCACAGCTAGATTTGAATTGCGCGGGTACATTCACATCAAATAACTGAAGAGGATTTATATGAAAACTTTGATCGGTAAATTAACAATTGCTGTAGGTGTCGTCTTGTCCGCTGCTGTCATTTCAGACTCCGCAAAGGCTGCCGATTCACAATCCGTGACGCCTAATTCTTTTCTGGTAACGGTCGAAGCACCAGGTGTTCAACAGTCAACACTTGCTACCAACCCAAATGCTTATGGAGCAACGGGTGTTGTTGTAAACAATTTTGATTCCAAATCCTTAAGCACAGGCTACAATCAGAATGGATTTGTGTTTGCTGATAATTCCCAAAAAATTGGCAGCTACGACCAAGGCGTTATAGCGGCAGCAAATCAGTATGGTGGTGCCGGTGGTACAGGAAATTACTTCACCGTCCAGCCAGGTAGCTATGGAACATCATCAAATCCACAGCTATCTGAGTCTACTCTCACCCTAAACACTCCAGAACGCTATTTTGGATTAGACTGGTCAGCCGGAGACGCATATAACGAGCTCGACTTTTACTCAGGTAACACACTTTTACAAAAATTCACGACTGCAGATGTCATCAATTTTATCAATAAGCAGTCAAACGCTCAAGCCTACTACAGTAATCCGAACCAACAATTTAAGGGTCAAGATTCAACTGAACCCTTTGCTTTCTTAAACTTTTTTGCTGATCCCAACAACACAAGTGTGACTTTTAACAAGATTGTATTCATCAATAATTCTACTGGTACTGGCTTTGAATCAGATAATCACACGGTGGCTTCTAGTTACAAAACAACTTCCGGCACGGTAATTTCTCGAGTGCCTGAACCTTCAGCCGCACTTGGGTTGGCTATGATTGCAGGGATTGGGATGTTGTCACAAAGAAGGAAAATTTGTCAGAAGGCTTAATAATATGTTCCTCCTACAACTAGGGGGAGTATGTTCCTGTGTAACTGCAAGAAACTGAAGTCCCTAGCTTACAGCAGTTTTCAATTGAATTGACCAGATTGTAAGGGCGCGGAAACCGCGCCCCTACGTTTATTTGTACTATCAAGGGAAAAGTTTACCACTTTGTCCCTTTTTTGTATGACTGACTCACAGGAATTCTCAAAAGAACCGGGAGTGGGGGACAAATCAATTCAATTTTTAATTTTTAATTTT
>CAZZYE010000722.1:0-4542 GCA_964658145.1 uncultured Stigonema sp. | reverse complement strand
GTGGCGGAGGCGATTAGCGATTGGTTGGGTTGTCGTACAAATATTAAACCCAGTGACCCTCTGTTTATTGCGCTAGACTTCCAATGAGCAGGTCACACCCTCTTGCCAATTCCTCAACCTCCACATCAGGCGTTGCATAATGGCGGTATGAATCATTGCGGAACTGGAACATCCCAGAATTTTAGGTAGTGGAGTAATAGTCGAATTGAGTATTTCAGCATTTCCACGCTCCTTGGAATAGCATAGCGAATGAGCGATGCAGTCGAGCGAGATAATGTCGCAACCGGGTGTTTTCTCCCTCAACTCGCGTCATATATGTCTTGCTGACAATTTGGTCACCCTCACCGAATAAAACCCGGATAGACAGACCATCCATCAGTGATATAGAAATAACACGAACATGCGCCCACGATATCCCATAACGGTCGCTCAGGTTTCGGCGCTATGGTCGCCTAAGACCCACACTAAAATACCTGGTGTGAAATGATTCACTGCTGTCCACAACCAAATTTTGTTTTTTTTGAGCCGATAAAAGTTTCCAGTTCATCAAGTTCACCGACTTCTGGGATCGTCTCTGGGTCGTACGTATCGGGCAAGAGTTCTCCCACAAGTTTTACCCAAGTAATCAACGTTGTGTGATGCACACCTTTTATCCGTTCGATGCAACGATTGCCCATGCCATTAACGTACATTTTCAGGCATTCCCGTTTCACTTCATCACTGTATCCTTGAGGTGGTTCATAGTGATCAATGAATTGGCGATCGCTTTTCCCAGCAAATGTGATTCTGCTTACCTCTTTTCTTTCCATTCTTACGGATATGGGAAGACCCACAACGCGGACATTCCATCCAATTTTACCTCAATTCATACCGCCATTATGCAACGCCGGTTTAGACTCTTGCTAACTCTGCATTGTAGCCATGAACAAAGTACCAGATCGCCCCAATGTGATTGGTGAGCTTTTTGGAGAATGAGAGGGTTTCTCGACTGGTAAGAGAAACCCTCTGTCTGAAGGTATTGTTTAGTCTTTCTATATGATTAGTTAGACCTGTTTCTTTTCCAACTGCTCGATGATGTTTTGGGGGAATAACTATTTTGTAAGCTTGCCAAAAATCCGTATAAGAGGATGTTTGAAAAGGGTTGGCTTGAGCCTCAAGTGCGACTCAGGGGCGCGATATCAAATCCCAAAACTCCGATTCTCTCGTAGCAGTTTCTCGGTAGCCGGGGTAGTGAAACACACGCTGGAGGACTTTTCAAACATCCTCTAACCTTACCTCTCTATTGCCCACCAGTAATCTCCAAGTTAAACCCGGTAATGTAGCTTGCTTCTTCGCTCATAAGAAACGCTACCCCCGACGCAACCTCTTCAAGACTTCCCAAACGACGCATCGGTACTGAATTAACCATTTGTTGCTCAACCACCAAGGGATCGGCATCAAAGTACTGCGACCCTACTGCTGCCTGCAACTGGGTTTGCCGCGTCCACATAAAACCAGGACCGATGAGTGAAGGCGAAAGTGCATTGACTCTAATATTGTAGGGCGCTAGGTCTTTGGCTGCTGTCTGAGTAATTCCAATAACTGCAAATTTTGAAGCGGCGTAAGCGACCATATTTGGGGGACCAATCACCCCTGCATAGCTTGCCATATTGACGATCGCACCTCCACCTGAATCGCGCAAATGCTGCGCTGCAGCCTTAAGAACGTGGAAAACGCCTACAACGTTAATATTGATGACTTTCTGAAAGTCCTCTGTTGGATACTCATCTGTTTTGGCAAACACTCCTTGATAACCCGCGTTATTAAAAACATAGTCGATCCGCCCAAGCTGCGAACTTGCACTCTTTAAGGCTTTTGCAACATCATCAGCAGCCGTAACATCACAACGAAACGTGCCGACTGGAACGTTGTAGCTTTTTAGTTCAAAAGCCACATCTGCCATCTTCGCTTCATTTAAATCTAAAAGGACTACACCTGCGCCATTAGCAGCAAAGCGACGTGCGGTAGCCTGACCAATGTCTCCAGCACCGCCCGTAATTAGAATCGTCTTGCCCTCAAAGTGATAGGTTGCTTTCGCCGTCATGTTTTCAAACTTTTACTAAAGAATTGTTGCTTTTGCGCTGCATTCAAAGTTATACAAATGGGGTCAGGCTATGCTCAACAGGGGTAGGGGCTGCCGTCAAACTAGACGTGACTATAGGCGACTACAGTTATTTATAGATCGATGACCCCTGTATAATTGCACTCTTAAAATTAGGAGGAGGGTTACCTGGTTCGGGGACTGGTGTTTTACTTGGACTTGGTGTCGGTGGCGTACAGGCAGCAAGCCCAAGCATGAGCAGTACAAATGCAATCCTGTTCATTAAGCAGCTAGATTTATACTCATTAAAGAACTTTTCTAAAAAGCTATCACCAAGTTGTGCCAGTTGTCGTCCGTGTAATGTTGACTCACATCTTGCACCACCGCCAGAAACCGGGTTTATTGCGAATTTGTAAAGCTGAAACCCTTACTTTATCGTCTATAAACCCGGTTTCTCTCACCTTGTTGAGAATGGTGCAAGATATCAGTTGACGAGAGTGCAAGCATGCGCACCCCCATACCCTCAACCACAACTGTGTTCAAAGCTCTTAATACCAGCGCTACAGTATTCAGGCTCGCGCACCCTAAAGTTAAGTTATGGAAGGAACATCGGATGTAGCGAAGTTATTCGCACCTACTTTATGGGGCGCAATACGCACCTTTCGGCATCTGCGCAAAGCGCTCCTCGCACCCTCTAGCTCCGACAGTTACTTGTGTGCTGAAGCGATCGCACTCTGTAAAGATACTTACCCGACTTTCGCGCCCAATATTATCTGCTACATGCAGTGTGTACCGAACAAGTAATATTTACTCGCCATATCTTTGACTCTCAATTACTACCAATAAATATTAACCATCCCACAAAATGGTACACAACACTTGCTGTAAACCTCTTAACGTGCAGTCCAACTAATTATTCTGCTGCGTCCGTAGCAACGATAATGGTGCAATAGGCTCCAGTACTTGAGGGATTGGGCAGGGTGAAGGTGGTGATCCTCCGGGCACACGCCGAAAAGACGCGTCTACGTAGTCCGTTTAGATGTGCGATCGCATCTTCTGACAAAAGTGATGCCTAACAGCAAGCAGTTCTATAAGATTGAACTTTGGACAAAATCTTCTCATACTAAAATAAATTCCAAGTAGGAGAAATTATTAATGAAGAAATTCAAGCAATTGATCCTGACGCTGTTTATTTTCGGTTTTATTATTGCCTCGGTAGCAGCGTCCGCCTCTGCAATGTCCGTCTCTATTGAAGTTCCGGCAAAGGTGATGAAGCAGGCTCCCGGTTTCTATCGAGGGCAATTAGGCGCTTTCGAGGTGACGGCGTTATCGGATGGCACAGCACCCCGTCATCTCGATGAGATTCTTAGCGACCACAGCACAACTCGCGACGAGCTAAATGCCGACCACGAGGTGGAGCCAGTGGAGTTGTCCATCAATGCTTACCTCATCAACACCGGAGCGCATTTAGTGCTGGTAGATACCGGAGCCGGCGAATTGTTTGGACCCTTAAGCGGATTGTTGGTGGCTAACATCGTGGCTGCCGGCTATAGTGCAGATCAGGTAGACACGATCTTGCTGACCCACATCCACGGTGACCACTCTGGAGGCCTGTCCATCGGGGGCAAGCGGCAGTTTCCCAATGCTACAGTCTACGTGGATGGTCTTGATGTCGCCTACTGGCTCAACAAAAAGGAGGAAATATTTGCACCGACATCCGCTCGCAAAACCTTTGAGCAATCGCAAGCCACTGTCAATCCTTACGTGGAAGCCAAGCGCCTAGTGGAAATCAAGCAAAGGGAGGAGATAGTTCCCGGTATCACTGCGCGTAGTGCTCCAGGACACACTCCCGGTCATACAGTGTATCTGGTAGAGAGTCAAGGTCACAAGCTGCTTCTCTGGGGCGATACGATCCACTCTGCCGAAGTGCAGTTCAGCCACCCTCAAGTAACAGTGCAGTACGACGTTCAGCCTTCAGTTGCTATCCAGACTCGTGAGCAACTGCTCGACTTCGCGGCGAAGGACGCCTGGGTTGTAGGTTCAGATCACATATCATTCCCAGGCCTCGGTCACGTTAGAAAAGTGAGTTCAGGCTATCGCTGGATACCCATTCCTTACACTGCCCGCGTCACTGAGCTTGATCCGAAGCCGTAGCCGTTGCTCCCAATTTTTCTTCTTTTATCTATTTTCAGTCAACCCAAACAAGGATCTTGAGAGCGATCGCGCTCATGTGTTACCCACGACTATCGCACTCGAGCACAAAAGAGGGGGCAGGATCGCTGCGGTTTGCACAGGTACAATGGCCTGGCGGCCTGGCGGGATTCTCGGCAACCGTCCAGCAACGACGCACTGTGGAGCGTTTGAAGACCTGCGAGCAGCAGGGGCACAGTTACTTCGGGTATAACCATTTACACTTAACTTGGGCAAAGAATTTATTAATGATTGCTGTCCGTAAATAGGGG
>CAZZYE010000721.1:0-4543 GCA_964658145.1 uncultured Stigonema sp. | reverse complement strand
CTTTTCCTCTACCCCCCTTGACAAACGTGCAGTTTTCTTAACCTATCACAGATGAGGTAGGACTTAAGCATTAGACATCTCCGAAAATGATTGTAGAGACGTAGCAGTGCTACGTCTCTACAAGGGTTTCAGACAACGAATAATTAATTTCTGGAGATGTCTATTGACAAAGTAATGTGTAAATTTTCCTACTTTTACCTTACTGTCAATGCTGTTTTATGCGAATGCTCAAAGACCACACTTGCCTAAAGTACCATCGAAGCTGTACTTAAAGTTATAACCCCGCTCGAAGGTAGGCAAATGACCTTTATCTGGGTTGCCATAATCCGGTTCGTAACCCGGTTTAAAGTTTTCTCGGTGACCATCATAACTATACTGAATTAGCCACTCTCCTCCAGGGCGCTGCCACTGCATTTTGTTGTAGGCTTGGTGATAGTCGTTCCCGGCTTGCTTTAATATCTGGCGTTGGGCAGTAAAACCGAGATTACCATTACTGGCTTTTGACCAGAGTTGGTCTATTGTTTTGAGATCAGAGCAAGGAGGATTAGCCGCCTCTTGTGGATCAACATTGCCTGTCCGTTCGGAGTTAGGCCCGAAAGCCTTGAGAAGATCCTCTGTAGTATCAGCGTTCGCCTGCTTCCAGTTTTGCGCTTGCAAGTCATTACGGAGAGCAGTGTAATCTACTCCCCGATCAGAAACGCTTGATTGCTCTGAGTTAGCTTGAGACGAATGGCTGGAATTGCTTGGTGATGGTATTGAGTTACCCACCTGACTCAGGTTGATACCAGGATTACGAGTGAGCCACCATAACCCACCACCAATCACCCCTAGCGTAATCAGAAGGGTTAGGACAAGAACTGGAGTTTCGTTTCTTTGAGCCATTGCCAAAAACTGAATGTTATATATGCATACTTTATCCTGTGAAATCTGCCAAAACACTTGTAAATGGATCTAAAAGGTGAACGTCGTTCTCAGGGTACCGATAACCGCATCGTTGCCGCTATTTTGACCTGGTGCGGTCAACCAGATCACACCAGGAGTGATAGAGATGTTGTCGTTCACGCGATACTTATAGAACCCTTCAACGTGTAATGGTATATCGTTAGCTCCTCTGACTCGACCAAGGGAATAGGGTTCTGCACCAGCGAAAAGACCCAAAAGGTTACCCTTGTTGCCAAAGTCAGGAAAGGCTACCCCAGCCCCGTAACTCCAGGCTTCAAAGTTACGATTAGTACCAGTTTCACCAACAATGTTGTGATAGGAGGCGAAGCCACTGATGGAGATTTTGTTGCTGGCTTTGAATGCTGCCTCTATACCGTAGGAGTTACTTGAAGATGCATTAGCTAGAGTGTTAGCTTGTGCAGTACCGTCTACACCAACGTTTGAAGCTACTATTCCGCCTGCGTCAAATAAAGCACTACCTGCACTATGATATCCATGGACGTAGGTTGCTGCTAATTCCAAGCGATCGCCAAGATTAACATTCAACTGTCCTAAGGCTGCATAATTGCCATTGAATAGACCCGATCCTGGTCCCGGACTATTGGGTGAGGATGCCAAGTAACCCAAAGTGAGCGAACTTTGTTGAAGGACACCACCACCTTTACCAAAGTTGATGTTAATTCCTGCACCAGAACCTCCACCGATCCGATAGATCGGACTTTCAGAAGCAAAGGCAGACAAAGCACCGTTACCACCGTCAGTATCCTCAAAGTAAGGGTTAATGGTGGGAACGTAATCGCTATGAACTCCTCCATAACCTGCAATGTATACTCGCGTAGGTCCTACAGGGACGTAATACGCCAGCCAATCTACTGAAACACTGTTATTGTTATTTGTCAATCCATTTCCAGTAATATCAAAGGTTTGAGTGCCTTCAGAGGTAGTTCTGCCATTAAATGCACGGTCTCCTAGGTCAAATCTTGTTGGATTACCAGTGGCGAGACGGGTATGCAGCATGTCTTGACCTGTGAAGCTAGTTTGCAAGTCTAAACGTACCCGATCTTGCAAGACGGTATGGTTATTTTTGCCAGCATTGTTACCTCCAAAGGTATCAGTTACCGCGAAAATCGCTTCGCCCACGAGTTTAGTGGTAATGGAGAACTGATTTGCTTGCAACTCAGCACTCTTAGCTTCTACTGCATCTACACGACCGCGTAGTGCCGCCAGTTCTGTTGAGTATTCTTCTTGCAGTCTTTGTAATGTCGCTAAATCTTGTTTAGCTACTAAATCACCTGTGGCGGTGGCAATTAATTCATTGACCCTATTGAGACAAGCATTCAAACCAGCAGCGAACTCATATCGCGTCATCGCCCGATTACCCCGGTAAGTACCATTTGGGTATCCTGCAATACAACCGTAGCGTTCTACCAGTGATTGCAGTGCTTGGAATGCCCAATCTGTTGGTTGTACGTCCGATAGCCCAGACACTGAGTTCACTTGCGCCATTCCATTGTCTTGATGGATATTCTCAGATTTTTCGTCTGGACTTACGACCGGATATTCAGTCATTGTCCTTGAGGCAGGTGTTTCCCCTGCAACTGCAGCAGCACTGATAACTAGCATTGCGCAGAAAACTGCTGGACTAGCCAGCAGAGATTTCCATAGTTTTTTCATTCTCTCTTCACACCTATGTAGATTGCACTTGTACTGCACTAATGTATATTTTTGGTCTTGCCCTCCTGTTTGTCAATAACTAAGTTTTAAGTGCTTACTTTTGCCGTAAATCTTTATTTTAAAGCCGCTATCTTTATAGCATAGCTATCAACTATTTGGTTAATGAATAAAGAAAAATATTTTTTTGCTATTATCGATTCTTTCATGCTATATAAAAATTTAAAAAAGTATTTAGCTCACAAATATGTTTAATAAAACGTGATAAATATTTTTGGTTAACGCTTTCTTGATTGACTACTTTTGTTGGGATAAATTCAGCCATAACCCCGATTTTTGTAATGTTAAGGCTTCATTTTCCATATCTTTTCTAAGGTTTCAATCTGCTTTTCCCTTTGAGGAATAATAGTTTTGTCAATATCAGACTTCATCTTCTGTATCTTTTGTGAATTTTCAATTTCCAGGCGGCGTATCTTTTCTAAAGTTTCAATTTCCAGGAGGAGTTCAGCATTCCGCTTAGTAAGCTCCTTTTTATACTCTTTATACTGAAGAAAGCATCCTAAGATAAAGCCGACGATCGCGAAAGTAACGAAAATTCCAGCAAGAAAGCTCGTACTCTGGGGAGTTTGCCTTGCCAAGTTTGGTTGACGAGACTCAGACGTGCGGGAAGCGACTGCAACAGATTTATCTTCCTTTACTAGTCTTTGATTCTGAGTCCACTCCCGATCAGCCTGCCTACTATTTCCAATGTCACCCTTCAAAGGCTTTGCCTCTTTTATGCTTGCCTGAGGTGCTATGTTAGAGCCACTTGCGCTTGCAGGTGATACAAGCAATCCTAAAGTAGCTAGAGAGGCAGTTAGAAGATTAAAGATTTTTAGTTTCATCGCTGCGTGAAGATTGTACGTGCAAAACTGCTGGAAAATAAGCTAATAAGGTATCTTTATATACTTTTGACACTTGTATATTAAAGGCTTAAATAAAGCGGTATCTCTGTAATAAAAAAAGCATTTCAACTAGATACAGACATTAGAAAAGACAAGACAACGCATGAAAATAGAAAAAAAACGGAACCAAGAGCGCTTAGATGTTTTGGACTAAGACGCTCCTTGTACCGGAAGATCGCTTTGCTATCACACCCAGTAGTTGTAATTAGGGTTTCGTTTTTTTCCGATTCCGACCAACGACAGGTAGGCAAAACGCAAAGATTGCGCCGTTATGAACCAATACGCTTGGTGTTAAGGCTTTGATCCCCCCTAGCCCCCCTTTTTAAGGGGGGAAAAAGCCCCCCTTTTTAAGGAGGGTTGGGGGGATCTTCAAGGAGTGACGCTTCTAACTGAACCGTATTGCGTTATGAACACGATTCTCCGCCCAGATTTCATCCCCATGAGCTTCAACGATCTGACGAGTCGAGTACAGCCCCAACCCTGAACCTTTTGCTTGACGATGGAACATTAATAAATAAGTAGTAGACCTATTTATTAAACCTAACAAATTACTGAATTCCCAATCCAATATTAACTGATATCAGCTATCTTTTGGTCTAAAAATATTTATTTATATTTGTATATATAAAGATGGTCTAAACTTGTAAACGTTTTGATTTATCAAAAGATATATTCTTTTAAATATAGATGTATTAAATATTAATTTATACCTTGTGATTTTCGAGTAAAAGCTTCATAATTTATTTTATGTGCGCTCGAATATAGTGCTAATAATGAAAAAGGATAGTATTTTCCTAAAAACGGCTCAAATGACCCTTGGAAAGCCTCTGGAACAGGCAGTCTATTTAAATTTGCAGTAATTGTTGGGCTTTACCTTTGAGTCTTCTCTCAGTACTAGAGCAATGCTATTTGAGATCCGAACAAGGGAGCCAGCGCGCATTATGAGTGTTTCCCTCCGTAGGCGACTGGCGTGGACAAGGGGGACA
>CAZZYE010000720.1:0-4543 GCA_964658145.1 uncultured Stigonema sp. | reverse complement strand
CATAATTCACAATTCATAATTCATAATTTTTGGCGATCCCCTTGCAGCCATAATGTCTAATTGAATTCACTGCGTCTCGTCAGGTAGTCCGTTGACAAGAACTGATGCTTTTTTGTTTGCAAATTTATAGGCAATAGCTTTCTTGATGTCAGTACGTAACTAGGAATAATTGCTACCTTCGCTTCTAAGCATCCTTCGCTCTTCATACCTCCTAACGGCTAATGTTAAAAATGCAATTAGCAATTAGCCATTAGCCATTTCCAACTAGATAATTGTTCTCTTCTATCTGATTTGGATACATCTGTCTTCAGTAGGGTTAAAGAGGAACTTCTCTTTTGATAGGGTGAAGCATGAAGGTAATTAATTGCAATCGGAGTTCTTTATGACATCTACTCAAACTGGCGATCCAGTCATTCGTGAACATGTCAAAGCCTTTCAAAGTTTAAATGTTGATGAACAGCTAGGTCTGTTTTGGTTTATTTACAAAGAAATGGGTAAATCGATCACGCCTGCTGCCCCTGCTGCTAGTACCGTTTCCCCAGAAGTTGCTGAAGGTTTATTCAATCAAATTAAGGAAAAATCCCACGAAGAACAACTGCAGTACCAGCGCGATCTGATTAATAAAGTAGATAATGAATACACTCGGATGTACGGCTCTATGAGCGACACTACCAAACTGCTGTTTTGGTATCGTCTATCTCAAGGAATGGATAATGGTACTATCATTCCTGTGCCTGCTGAATATCAGCTTCCATCCCAAGCTCAACAACTACTCAACAAGATTGTTAGCTTAGAGTTTGAGCAGCAGATTACTCTTTTCCGTGATTACGTATCGCCAATGGGTGCTGATGCAGTAGGCGCTGGAATTTAATAATTTTGATTTGGTTAGCACTAACGGTTGCTAACCAGCACAATAAAAACCTAGATACTCACAAAGTAAAAATTCTGCTCCTTACACTGTGTTTATCTAGGTTTACCTATTTAGTCGTTGCACCCTAAAGCCGTAACGCCTTTGACGTTTATACACAATCATTAAGTTTAAGTCTAACTGTTTTCATCTGCCTTTAGACAGGTATAAATATATGAATTTAAAATCTATTCTCTATCTTTTAATAGTGAATTAGATCAAACTGGAATTTCTAACCTTAATAGTGGCAGAACAAGGTTAAAATTTCTACATCTCATATCTTGCGCCCAGCCCTGAACTAAAGTACTGGCTGAAAGCTGAAACCTGTAAAAACAGGTTGAAATTATTACAGAGTAAGCATTAGCTTACTTTAGATATTAGCAAGTAATTTATTTCAGGGCAGGCTGTAGATCGACAGATGAGAGTAGACATTGCAGATTTGGTGGAACTTTTCCCAATATTTACTGCAAAATCGCACTCAGAGAAACAGATTTGTAACGACTTTATTGGAGCAACCCATGACTGCTACGAATACCAACCCTTTACAAGAAGCCTTATCAGCGTTTATTAGTTTGGAGATAGACGAACGGCTAGCAGCGCTGGCGTCCCTTTATAGCCAAATTGCTAAAACAGTTCCCGCGAACGCTATAGAAGGCTTACCAAAAGAAGGTGCTGCAGATTTGGTAACAAAAATTCAGCAACTGTCCCCAGAAGATCAGCTATCTACTTTGCGGACCTTGCTACCAGCAGAAAAAACTGATAAAGATGCAGTGGTCCTCGATCCAAATCCTAGCAAGGCATTAACTGAACTTGTGAGTGGCGGCGGAACGAAAGTTCCCACTGAGGAGTATGGCGCATTGAAAGCTGAATCTAAGTTAGCTTTCTGGTATCTATTAGCCCAAAGATTAGGAAGCAATATCCTCGGCTTACCAGGTGAGTATAAACCAACTCAGCAAGCAACACAAGTGTTGAACTCACTTGAGTCTTTCAAGACTGAGGAATTAGTGGCTTTCCTCAAGCAGGTGGTGTAAAAACTGAAATTTTGTACCATTGCTGAAAACGCCTAACTGTAGGTAGGCTACTGCCGCACAATTACAGAAGTTGGTGGGCAGTGCCCACCCTACATTAATTTCCTAAATTAGTTTGTGTAGCTGCTGGCTTGAGGCGATCGACGGCTTATCTGAAAAAAGTATCGGTTATCATCCTAATATATTGTTCAAAACGGAGCAGAAGCACAGAAATTTTATGTTGAGCGAAGACACTGTTGCCAAAGGCAATAATATTAAAAGAAAACATCTTGTTTCTAGTCTAATTACTGGTTTGATTCTCGGTACAATCCTCGGTACACCTATCGGCTGGTATGCTCATCGATTTTATTATCAGCAACGTTTGGCGCAGATTTTACTTTGTCGAGAACAACATCGAAATCAGCCCGCCACAGTTGTTGATTCTGTTTGCGGTGCAGCATTCTAAAATCTTCCGCGCCTCCTTGTATCTTCCACGCTTCAGCGAATAGGTAGCAGCAAAAAATGGATAAGAATCTAACGGCTGAGGAATCCTCTCAGCAAACGATACACTTAGCAGATAACAACCTCACAGCGCAGAAGTTTAGTGGTCCACTACGCCGAGTGATTATACTGCTGGCTTTAATTTTTTTTATTGGGTTTTGCGCATACCAAGTTGACTTTGTATTTCCAAAAACGCCAAGTATTTACAACACATATACACCATTTACCCAGCCGACAGCGCAGGAAATTGGTTCCTATGATGTGCTGGGGAAGGTGATTAGTAAAGATCAGGCGGCGATGCTACAAACAGAGGAAGGTAAACAGCAACTATCAGCAGATAATGGTGCGGTTGCGATCGCAGAGGATTTGATCAAGCTTGGGCGCAAAGCTTTTTATACAGAAACCTTTGGGAATGAGGTTTTCTTGACTGATGTGACAGGCGCCCTCAATGGTCCGATGAATATCGGCAACTTGGCGAAAGCAATATTAGCACTCGGTGGTAAGCAGACAACAAATCTGCAAGTGACGATGGATCGAGATATGAAGGTGGGGAATCGCACCTTCAAAAAAGGTGATCTCCTCAACACCGGACTCGACGTTCCTGCAGGTTCCCTCGTCCCGTTGGGAATTGTCACCCACATCAACGACGGGAAAATTCGCGTTGGCATTACTTGTGTAGCATGCCATGCAAGTGTTAATCAAGACACTGGGCGGATTATGGAAGGCGCACCCAATAATGACCTTGATACTGGCTTAATTCTCGCACTAGCCAGTAACTCAGCAGCATGGTTTCGTCAAACAGGTGTCAAGCCTTTGACAATTATACGTGGTGAAAATACTTATATTAAAGCAAACGACAAGGAAGCGCATCTCCCGGATAAAAAAGCTTTGGAAGATGCTGTCGATGCCCAATTTTTAACTTGGTCCCCTGGCAACTTTGACTCAACGGGCGATAATAAAAACAATCCCTCTCAAAATCCATCTTCCTATACTTTCGGTGCATATCCCTATGGCTGGAGTGGTAATTCGGCGATCGGCTGGTTCCACGGACTGACTTCACTGAACAGTAACGTTCATGGGACAAACTCAGACCAGACATCGACTGCTGATGCTAGCAAGCAGCTTTTGGGCATTGATAAAGAAACATACTTAGGCGTCATTCTGCAAAATTCTGCCAATCCAGCCTTCAGGTTGCCACAAGGCGCTAAACCATCAGAATTTCTTCAGAAAATTGACCCCACTCCCGGCGCACCTGTAATCAACGAGGTGATTAAAATGCCTGGATACCCGAAGGGTTCACCATTTATCCTAGATGGATTGATGGCAAATTCACCCCACAAGCCAGTTGCTGAACAACTTAATGGGATGTCAGCGTTTCAAAACTCTCTAGCACCGCCACCTGTCAAGACGCAAGACTTGGCGTCTGTACAAAGAGGGGCAGCAATTTTCACAAATGCCAGTTGCGTTGAATGTCATAGTGGGCGGTATTTCACAAACAATCATGTGATTGCGGAACAGGAAATTAAATCTCAGCCTTCACGGGCAAAAGCACAAGCAGCTTTCGCCCGCAACTTCGTTCCACCGCAGACATATCCTAGTAACGTGTCGGTTCCCTTGCCAGAGAACCCGCCTGTGCTAAACGTTCCTACAGACGTCATCTCACAAAAAGACTACAAGCTTGCCTTTGCTATTGGCAACGCAGGTGGTTACAAGGTGCCTAGCTTAATCGGACTTAACGTCACTGCACCTTATTTACATGATGGTGGTGTTGCTGCTGGACCTGAAGCCCTGAAAGTAGATGACAATAATTATCAAGTTGTCCATCCTGACCAATTGGGGATGACAGGCACACTGTTAAATGGTATTAAAGCAGATCCTAGTGCTAGTCTGCGATCGCTTGTGGATCGCAATTTACGTAGGCAAGTTGTTAAAGCCAACCGCGCTAACTCCAACTTGCACTCGTCAAATGTAGATGGTACAGGACACAATTACTGGGTGGATAAACAAGCTGGTTTTACCACTCAAGACCAAACTGATTTAATTGAGTTTCTTCTGTCCTTGGATGATGACCCGGAAGTTGTCCCTGTGCGATCGCCTAGTACCGCTGCGCGGAATTAAAAATTAAAAA
>CAZZYE010000719.1:0-4559 GCA_964658145.1 uncultured Stigonema sp. | reverse complement strand
CAATCAACAACTAACAATCAACAATCGAATATCTACTCAACCACTGGGGTCAACAATTCCCGGCGCTGTTCAGATCTCACAGTTACAGTACCAGTATCATCCACATCAACTATGGCTGTATCACCATCCTTGATGCGACCCGACAGAATTTCTTCTGCAAGGCTATCTTCTAACAACCGCATGATTGCCCGACGTAAGGGTCGTGCGCCGTAGCTGGGGCTGTAACCATCTACAATCAGGCGGTCTTTGAAGCGGTCGGTGACTTCTAGGACGATGCCTTTTTCGGTAAGACGACCGAAAACTTCCTTGAGCATGATGTCGGCGATTTGTGTCACCTCTTCCTTGCTCAGTTGACGGAAGACGATAATCTCATCGAGTCGGTTGAGGAACTCTGGACGGAAGTATTGCTTCAGTTCTTCGTTCACCAGAGTTTTAATCCGGTTGTACTGAGACTCACTGACGTCTTCTGAGAACTCAAAGCCGATACCGCCGCCGCCTTTTTCAATCACCTTGGAACCAATGTTGGAAGTCAAAATCAGCAAGGTGTTCTTGAAGTCCACGGTGCGACCTTTAGCATCTGTTAGGCGACCGTCTTCCAAGATTTGAAGCAACATGTTGAATACATCTGGATGTGCTTTTTCAATTTCGTCAAAAAGCACTACAGTGTAAGGACGCCGCCGCACGGCTTCGGTCAATTGACCGCCTTCGTTATAACCAACATAACCAGGAGGCGAACCAATCAGCTTGCTGACAGTGTGGCGCTCCATGTATTCCGACATATCTAGCCGGATCATTGCTTCTTCAGAACCGAAGAAGTATGAAGCCAAGGACTTCGCCAACTCAGTTTTACCCACACCGGTAGGACCAGAGAAGACGAAGCTAGCTATGGGTCGATTGGGATTCTTTAAACCGACACGAGCGCGACGAATTGCCCGCGAAACTGCCCTCACTGCATCTTCTTGTCCAATGAGACGCTGATGCAGGGTGTCTTCCATGTGCAGCAGCTTTTCGGATTCAGATTCGGTGAGTTTGTTTACTGGTACACCAGTCCAAGAAGCGACAATGTGAGCAATGTCTTCTTCCGTGACCACAGGTTCTTCACCTTCGGCGCGACCAGAGTTGGTCTTGCTTTGAGCAATGGCGCGAATTTCGGCTTTGATTTCCATTTCGCGATCGCGCAGTTCCCCAGCTCGGTCAAAGTCTTGACTCCGGACTGCGTCGTCTTTTTCCTTGAGGATCTGACGCAGTTCTCTGTCTAACTCCTTAGCTGCAGGTGGCAGTTGGGAGTTAATCAAGCGTACCCGAGATCCGGCTTCATCAACCAAGTCGATTGCTTTATCCGGGAGGTAGCGATCGCTAATGTAACGGTCAGACAATTTTGCCGCCGCCACCAAAGCTTCATCGGAGATTTTCAGCTTATGATGCTGCTCGTAGCGGTCACGCAAACCGTACAAAATCTCAATTGTCTCATCTACTGACGGTTCACCCACCATCACTGGTTGGAAGCGACGTTCTAGGGCTGCATCCCGCTCTATGTGTTTGCGGTATTCATCTAGAGTTGTTGCACCAATGCACTGTAATTCTCCCCGCGCTAAGGCAGGTTTAAGAATATTTGCTGCATCAATTGCACCTTCTGCCGCACCCGCACCTATTAAGGTGTGTACTTCGTCAATGACAAGAATGACATTGCCCGCCTGACGGATTTCATCCATTATTTTTTTCAGGCGTTCTTCAAATTCACCCCGGTATTTGGTTCCTGCTACAAGTAAACCAATATCCAGTGTGACCACGCGCTTATCTTCCAGGATGTCGGGGACATCTTTGTTAGCTATTCGCGTCGCCAAACCTTCGGCGATCGCGGTTTTACCAACCCCTGGTTCCCCAATCAAGACTGGGTTATTTTTCGTTCGGCGACCCAATATTTGAATCACCCGTTCGATTTCTTTAGCGCGCCCCACCACTGGATCGAGCTTGCCGTCCGCTGCCATTTGGGTTAAATTTGACCCAAATTCATCCAAAGTCGGGGTTTTATTGCCGCGTGGTTGACCACCCGCGCTCACCTCAGCTGTTTCTCCCAGCATTCGGATCACTTGGGTTCTAACCTTAGACAGATCTACACCGAGGTTTTCCAGCACCCTGGCTGCTACACCTTCCCCTTCTCGGATTAGGCCCAACAGCAGATGCTCGGTGCCAATGTAGTTATGCCCCAATTGGCGTGCTTCTTCCAAGGATAGTTCCAGAACTCTTTTTGCCCGTGGCGTAAACGGAATTTCCACGGCAACAAAACCTGAACCCCGGCCTATGATCTTTTCTACCTCTATCCGGGCGTCCTTGAGATTGACACCCATAGATTTCAGTACCTTAGCCGCCACTCCAGTACCTTCTCCAATTAATCCCAGAAGGATTTGTTCAGTACCTACGAAGTTATGACCCAGTCGGCGTGCCTCTTCCTGGGCCAGCATGATTACCTTAATGGCTTTTTCTGTGAAGCGTTCAAACATATGGCATTGATCCCATCACCTGCGTCGTGCCGGTAAGCTGATTTTAGCATAGCTAAAAATTTCGGATGCCTGTATAAAGATATAGACATCAACGAAGCGTTACCCAGGTGTATGGGATAATTGCAAGCTATTTATTTGGTTTTTTGTGGGCTGTGTACTGAGGAGGTTAAGTTTTCTAGTATTCTTGAGACTGACTACCAGCAACATCTGGCTAAATTTTCAAGTTTTTTTTAGTCACTCCCAAGGGATGATTTCTACCATATATTCTGGATCTTGTCAAGAAGAGCTTGAACATTCATTTCGCTATCTTTAGCAAAATACATAAATAAAACAAATAGATTTATGCTTTAGATTAGAAAAGACTGGGAAAAGGGAATGCCCATACTTAAAAGCAGGGGTATGATCGCGGACGTATTTTTTCTTGCGCCCTTCGGGTGACGCTCGTTCCGACGCCGGAGTACCGGCTAACGCTTCGAAGATCGCCAGTCCCCTACGGAGGGAGACCCTCCTTCAGGGCTGGACTCACTGCGCGTCTCGAAAAAAATATTTTTATTTCTTCTCATAAATAAATCGCGCAGCGTTGCGGGCGAAGCGCAGCAATCTACTTGCTCTAAACTCAATCTAAGGGGCTAGTTTTTTTCTGTTCCCTGTTCGAGACTCGTGGGAACATCTTTACAGAAAAACAGTATAAGTATCTATAATAGCAGCTCCAGTTGATCTAAATTACGTTCAATTTTGAACCGAAGCCACCAATGCGAACAAGGACAGGTTCTGTTAGCAATAACCGGCAAGCAACCACTCAAGCCTACTCTCCCTCTGTACCACTGTCTGTATACCGGGACTTGGCAGCAGAATTGCAAGGTTCCCAGGTAAGAATAGATGAACTCGCCGCCCAAAACGAAAAATTAGCACAAGAAAATCAAATACTTAGACAGGAGATTGCCCAGGCAGTTCAATCTTTTTTACATTTGCAAAAGTTAGTAGATTCTGATCGTCAGCCGAGTTTAAACCTAGATCCTCACTCTTATTCTGATTTAATTCGTGAAACCAAACATCCTGCACATGAAGCGCGTCAGCGTTTTACTCAAAGACAAAATCCGAGTTCACCCGTTGTTCCCTGGTCCAACGAAATTAATAGTCCTATGCCAGAAACATTCTTCATAGAAGAGCAAGAA
Source organism: uncultured Stigonema sp. (assembly GCA_964658145.1). Lineage (GTDB taxonomy): Bacteria > Cyanobacteriota > Cyanobacteriia > Cyanobacteriales > Nostocaceae > Stigonema. The sequence goes on along the minus strand of CAZZYE010000719.1, from coordinate 883 downwards.
GTACAATATGATTCACTTGGTGAACCTGATGCAGTAGATATCAGTGGAGGTAGGTTAGTTATAACCATCTTGTTAATCATACTGATGGGTTTTGGCGCCGGATATTTGATTGTGCGTCCCTTGTTTGAACACCATAGTCGTTAGGTCAAATCTAAATACCTGTACGTCTGTGTTCTCTTGCACAATTAAACATAATTTTATGTTACAAAAGCTACATAGTAATGATAAAGCGTACAAATAAGCTTCAGGTAGCAACCTCAACAATTATTAAGGTAGACATTAGTTACCGATTCTACTGTCACCAAACGAGCGATGAATATACCGTTAGGTGTGACAATTAGTCCATATTTATTTGGGGAGGCGAGATTTCTTGTGGCACAGCTATGTTTTACAAGGTTTTCGCAACGCTTGAGTGCAATTGTACTACAGACTTAGGCTTTAACCTAAGTGTTACCTTTTATTCCACCGGTAAACCACATGGGCTATTATGTTTCCCGCACGTTTTTGTAAAGAGACAAGAAAATGAAGAAAGTAGAAGCTATTATCCGCCCCTTTAAGCTTGATGAAGTGAAAATTGCCTTGGTCAATGCTGGAATAGTCGGTATGACAGTTTCTGAGGTCCGGGGTTTCGGACGCCAGAAGGGTCAAACTGAACGCTATCGAGGTTCTGAGTACACCGTTGAGTTTCTGCAAAAACTCAAAGTGGAAATTGTTGTTGAAGACAACCAAGTTGACATGGTAATAGATAAAATTATCTCTGCTGCCCGCACAGGTGAAATTGGTGATGGGAAAATTTTCATCACCCCAGTTGACCAAGTAGTGCGAATTCGGACTGGAGAAAAGAATACAGAGGCAGTTTAAGGAATTTGGCTAATCGCTAATA
>CAZZYE010000718.1:0-4564 GCA_964658145.1 uncultured Stigonema sp. | reverse complement strand
GCCACTTACACTCGCGAACCCTTCCCCCCTTTCCACATCCCGTGAAAAGTCAGGTACAACGACTTGCCAACCTTCAATAGGGTTGTATTCCTTTGTACAAACTTCCCCAAACTTGAAAATGCAAGGATTACTAAAGGTTCTTGGTGTGACTTGAGTAATCTGCAACTCACGAATCGGAACGCTGGAACGCTGTTGCGCATCACGCAAAATCCTAAGAGCGATCGCGTGATGCAACCTATTTGACTGCTGCGGCGAATCAGACAACTGACTGATACGTTCGCTGCTCATGTTTTCAGATCCAGGAAAAGCAGCAGCAGAATTGTTGCCTCCAAGTCCGATTCCACTAGATAGCAGGCTTGTCAACGCCAGAGTCAACACAACGTCTTTAGGGGACTTGAGGGCGTTATAAATTAATGGCAATAGCTTGGCTGTAAGTTTCATGTAGTACGGCAAGGTGGTATTTATTTACCAATTGCAGTCTAGGCGATCGCTACCCGAACCAGCGCATTTGGTCTAAGTACTTCACTTAGAGAAACAACACTCAGGAAACTGGCGCTTTAACGCCGGAAAAACGGGACAAGGCGCTGAAGATTGTAAATTATCTGGTTTACTCCAAGTAAATGGCGCTTTCTGGGCAGCGGATATCCACAACAAGCGCTTTGCCCGTGTCATGGCAACGTATAATAAACGGTATTCTTCAGCAGTTTTCAGGTGTTTTGCCTGCTCACTCGCTGCGGTGACGGTTGGTAAAGTAGATTGACCGTGGAGAGCAGAGCGAATTTGGGCACGGGCTACTTCTGATAAGGTAAAGTCGCCTAAAAACTGGCTTTGGGGAGGAACCCAAAATTTTCCAGGAATTAAGTTTTCGTGTAGAAAAGGGATAAAAACATAGTCCCAATCTAGCCCTTTGGCTTTGTGCATTGTGATAATGGTAAGTTGACCGCCACGAGTGTAACGTGCCTCCAAATCTTCTGTTTCCACAGGTTCAAACCGTTCGGAACTGACGATTTCACTAAGTACACCCAGCATCGCCCCCAAGGAAGCAATGCCAGCTATTTGCTGGTTGACTCGTTCTGCCAGTTTGTCAGCTGTTGCTAGTTCTGCTTGGTCATAATTTAATGCCAAGGCGAGGAAAGAAATTAGCTGGTACAGAGGTAGTTCTAAGCGAGCACGCAGAAAACTGCGACACAAGTGTGCGGCTTTTCGCACTGGTTCTAGCTGAGGTGGCGCTAGGGGACCTGGATACAAAAACTCTTCTGGCAGACTAGCGAGAGCATTGAGGTCTTGGGTTTCAATCAACCGTCTTTGTACAAGGACTTGCAGTGTTGCTTTGAGGTAGTCAGGCGAATGGGGGCGATCGCAAAATTGCAGCAGTGCCAAAATTTCCTCAGGCACATGAGAATGGCGATCGTGTTCTCCCACATCGTAAAGTGTAATTTTATGCTCTTTACATACAGGGGTAAGCGCTTCTGCCAACCAACGTCCTTGGCGATTTTCTCGCACTAGAATAGCTGCATTCTGATTTTTTGGATCTTGGGCAAATAGCTCGATCGCTCTTTGGGATAGCAACTCAACCGTGTGATGAATGTCACGAGGAGTATAAAGTTCTAATCCCCGTCCTATTTTTTGAGGATTCGCATCGGGTTGAGGGTCGTCAAAGTCAACAGGGCGAATTTTCTGGGGACGAAACGGGAGTGGCGATTGATTTCCTAATTCCCTACTCCCTACTCCCCACTCCCTACTCCCTCCATAAAGGCTATTGACCCAGTCGAGGACAAAGTTGGCGGCTTCAATGATAATTCTGGTACTGCGACCGGCTTGATCCATTGTAGCCAGTCTTCCTTGAGCATGACACTCTTGGCAGAATTGCCGAAAATAAATCGGATCGGCTGGGGTGAAAGTGGAGTTAATCGCCTGGTTGGGATCGCCCACACGCACTAAATTGATTTTGGATGAGGGGGATGAGGAGGATGAGGAAGATGAGGGGGATGAGGGGGACAAGAGGGACAAGGAGGACAAGGAAGCATCCCCCCTCTCTCCCTTGTCTCCCCTATCTCCCCCAACTGGATCAGAAGCCAGAATTTCTAATAGCTTTGTCTGCAGGGGGCTTGAATCTTGTGCTTCATCTTCAAAGACGGCGAAAACTTGGTTTTGCTCAATTCTGCGGACATTTTCGTTTTCCAGTGCCCGCAACGCGGCTAAAATCATGTCGTCGTAGTCGATGAAGTCACGCGATCGCATTAAATTTTGATATTGCTCATACAATCCAGTGGCGATGCTTAAAATTGCATATTCGTCTGTGGTTTGTTCATTTAACGAATGCAAATCCAACGGCGATAGACCAGAACTTTTCGCCTCATGAATCACCGTAGTTGCTAGTTCTGGCAATACTTCTGTCCGCAGCACTGATTGGCGACGCAGTCTTTCTGTTTCTTCTCCGTCAAATTGAATACCTTCTAGTAAGCGATAATACTGTTGAGGATGAGTGGCGACCCATTGCTCTACAGCAGTGCGGATGAAGCGGTGACTTTGATTTGGAGTGATTAATGTGACATTTTCTAGTTGCAATCCCGACAAATCGGGATAGCGGCTAGCAATGTTCAATGCCAAACCATGCAGCGTCTGTACAACAAAGCCAGTCTGGGGTAAGGACAAATCTTCCCGTAAGTACTTGCGGATTTTGGCTTTAATATTGGCAGCAGCCGAACGAGTAAAGGTGACAACAATGAGTTGACGACGAGTCTTTTGAGGTAATTCGGCTGAACGCTCATATTGACGTGCGATCGCAATTGCTGCTGCTGCTGCCATACCCGTGGATTTACCAGCCCCAGGAACCGCTGAAACAGCCAGTGGACCAGAGTTCCAGTCAGCCATTTGCTGCTGTCCGGGACGCAGACGATTACGGATAAGTGCGATCGCTGTCTCCCGCACAGAAGAGACAGGTAACTCAGGATGTACTTCGACGGAATAAGATTCTGGAGGCACTGTTAATGTAAAATTAGCGTATTATATATATAATTTTAGATTTTGAACCGCACCCTCGACGCAGATAATTATTTAAAACAGATGATTTGCTAATTGTTAATCGCTAATAGCTAATTGCCTAATGACGATTAACCATTAGCAATTAGCAATTAGCAATTAAAAATGACAAAACACAAATCTCTACATTATTTAAGTTTAGCTGGTGCGATCGCACTTGGTGCTATCTTGCGCTTTTGGCATTTGGATTTAAAACCCTTGTGGATGGATGAGGTTATTACTGCTATTTTTAGCTTGGGTAAAACCTATAACGATGTGCCAATGGAAGTAGTGTTTCCTCTAGAGCGTTTGCAGGAGATTTTTACTTTCCAACCTGGGGTTAGTTGTCCTCAAATTGCCCAAACCGTCGCGACTCAGTCTACTCATCCGCCAGTGTTTTTTTGCTGGATGTATATTTGGTTGGGGTGGATGAGTCCGTTGGCTTCATATTGGGTACTTAAATTGCGATCGCTACCAGCATTATTTGGTGTGGGTGCGATCGTTGTTATCTACTGTGTAAATCGTCTTGCCTTTTTTCCCTCTGCTGGGATAACTGCAGCTACTTTAATGGCAGTATCGCCCTTTGCCGTTTACCTTTCCCAAGAAGTACGGCACTACTCCTTGCCGATGCTGCTAATTACTTTAGCGTTATTAGGGCTAGTACAAATTCAGCAGGATCTGGAAAAGCGTCAGACGCTCAGATTTTGGGTTTGGTTGGGATGGGCAATTATTAATAGTATCGGTCTTTATGTCCACTACTTCTTTATTCTTGCCTTCATTGCTCAAATTGCTACGTTACTTGTGTTGATCTACTGGCGTGGAGCAAATACCCAGAATCAGCGCCAAATCTGGCTAGCACTCATTCTATCTACAACTAGTGTTGTGATTAGTTTCCTCCCCTGGTTGCTGGTAATGCTGAGTCATTCTAGGCGTGCTGAAACCGATTGGCTGCCATCTCCTGAATATCTTTCCCCCGTTTACGAAACTTTGATTGGCTGGGTACTGATGGCGATCGCTCTACCTGTGGAAAATCAACCCCTCCCAATTACAGTTATATCTGGGTTGTTAATGCTTTTTTTTGGGATATGGGTGGGGTGGCAAGTCTTTAAAGGTTTAAGGCAGTTGTGGTGTACACCGTCAACTCATCTAGCTACACTAACTCTCTTAAGTTTCTCTGTTTGCGTACTATTAGAATTCTTTGCCATTGTCTATTTATTAAAAAAAGATATTACCGCTATTCCCCGCTATAACTTTGTCTACTACCCTAGCTTCTGTGCGTTAATGGCAGCGAGTCTTAGCAGAGTTCAAAGTTCAAAATACATTGTTGTACTTGTTGGCGTCCTCAGTTGTGTTTTCGTTGTTTCTAACTTGGCGTTCCAAAAACCCTTCGAGCCTGAGCGAGTCGCCCAAAAAATGAACCAAGATCCCTCTATTCCTCTCATGGTTGTAATGGGGTATAGAGATTATCAGGATGTGGCATTAGGGTTAAGTTTTGCCTTGGCACTTGAACCACTTAGGGAAGTAGGGGGAGTAGGGGGAGTGG
>CAZZYE010000717.1:0-4575 GCA_964658145.1 uncultured Stigonema sp. | reverse complement strand
GTTGGTTGTTGGTTGTCAAAAATTACTACTAACCACTAACCACTAACTAACAACTAACAAATGTATTTCGTTACATCCTCTCCACATACATCAGAGAGGTAAGATAAAGCACGGAAACGCAATCCAACAAAATTGTCATACAAGGGATTGAGCTTGCACATTGGTGGAACGTGGAAGGTACGCCCAAATAATTTAAGATCTCTCTCAAAGGGGCAACAGCAAGGAATTGTTTGGCAAATGAGATGAGCGAGGCGAGAATGTTTTACCTGGATTCCATCCACCAAACGACGCAAAGGATTGATGAGGTTGTCGAAGTAACCAGGTTTTTGATAGTAAGGTGGATGATAATTATTGTGGTCGTGGCTGTGAGTTACAGATTCCATATTAAATACCTCAGTAAAAAGAAAAAGTAAAGTAAAAAGATTTTCTGGGAATTTTTTCCTTTTAACTTTTTACTTTGTTGGCAGGCTGTAAGGATAAGAGAGTTATAAGTTTTGAGTTTTGAGTTTTGAATTAACAACTCAAAACTCAAAACTTAAAACTTTCTATCGAATCAAGTCGAAGGAAATATCCGTTTTAGAAGCAATGTTGGTGCTGCGATCAATTTCCTCGAAAATGGTATTTACGACCCAGTTGAGCAAGTTGATGGCGCCTTGATAACCGATGGTGGAGTAGCGGTGCAGGTGGTGGCGATCCATGATCGGATAGCCGATGCGGATGAGGGGAATCTTGGTATCGCGCCACAGGTACTTACCGTAGGAGTTACCAATGAGGAAGTCTACGGGTTCGGTGAACAGGAGACTGCGCATATGCCACAAGTCTTTGCCACCCCAGATTGTTGCATTCTTGCCACAAGGGGTAGAATCGAGCAGCGCTTTCATTTCTGCTTCAAAATCTTCGTTGGAGTTGTTAACCAGGATATGAACAGGTTCAGCGCCCATTTCCAACAGGAAGCTGATTACGCTGTACACTAGATCAGGCTCGCCGTAGATCGCAAAGCGCTTGCCGTGAATCCATGCGTGGGAGTCAGTCATAGCATCAACTGCCCGACCCCTTTCTAATTCCAGTTCTTCTGGGATGGGCTTTCCGGTCAATTCACTGAGCTTCATCAGGAACTCATCGGTTCCACGAATACCCCAAGGACGAGAAACTACGGTCGGTTGCTGCCACTCTTTTTCCATGTACTCGCGGGTCTTCACGGTAGTATAGGCTTGGAGAGCGACTGTGGCTTTGGCATTAATTGAATCTGCGGCATCTTCTAGGGTAGTACCGGGATGGTACATTTTGAACTCACCATCGTTAGGTGAGTCGAGGTAATCGGAGTTGTCTGCCAACAGTGTGTAGTCAATCCCCATCAAAGAGGCGATGCGCTTGATTTCCCGGTAGTTGCCAACATAAGTGTCAAAACCAGGGATGAAATTAATCTTGCCATTGCTGGTTTCCTTCTTATGACCTGCGGTCAGGTTAGAAAGAATCCCCTTCATCATGTTGTCGTAGCCTGTGATGTGGGAGCCGACAAAGCTAGGGGTGTGAGCATAGGGTACAGGGAACTCTTGGGGAACTGAACCGGCATTCTTGGCGTTGTTGATGAAAGCCTGCAAGTCATCACCAATCACCTCTGCCATACAGGTGGTGCAGACGGCAATCATTTTCGGCTTGTAGAGGTTGTAAGCAACCTCCAAGCCTTCAATCATGTTTTTCATCCCACCGAACACTGCTGCGTCTTCGGTCATTGAAGAAGATACAGCAGAGAACGGCTCTTTGAAGTGACGAGTCAGGTGGGTACGGAAGTAAGAAACGCAACCTTGAGAACCTTGAACAAAGGGTAGGGTGCCTTCAAAGCCCACAGCAGCGAAGATTGCCCCTACGGGTTGGCAGCCTTTAGCGGGGTTGACGGTTAACGCTTCACGGGCGAAGTTCTTTTCACGGTACTCCCAGCCTTTTGTCCATTCAGCAACTCGTTTGACTTCTTCTGGGTCGTGTCCGTTTTCAAACTCTTTCTTGTTCTGAAATAGCTGCTGGTACTCTGGCTCGTGGAATAGTTCGACGTGGTCTTTAATGTTTTCTGGATTCTGAGGCATGTCCGTATCTCTAAGCTAGCTGGCTTGGTTAGTGGTATCGTGTGGTCTCGTTCCTGGGCTACTGCCTGGGAATGCCTTACCTGAGGGCTGCTGCCTCAGGCGTTTTATTTACTACAGAGGAGGCAGCAGCCCTCCCCGTCAGGCGTCACCAGGCAGCAGCCCAGTGACGAGGGAACTACTTCTTTATGCGACGGCAGTAGTAGCTGCTTCAGCGGCGGCTTCAATGACTGCTTTAGTGGCTGCTTCAGTTGCAGTTTCAGTCTTCTTCTTCCAAGGAGTACCGACTAATCCCCAAGTGGGGTTGTTGAGTGCCAGGTCCATATCGCGAGCGAAGATAGCAAAGCCGTCGTAGCCGTGGTATGGACCGGAGTAATCCCAGGAGTGCATTTGACGGAAAGGCAGAGCCATCTTTTGGAAGACGTACTTCTCTTTAATACCGGAAGCGACTAGGTCAGGCTTGAGTGCTTTAACGATCTCCTCAAACTCGTAGGCACTAACGTCGTCGTAGATGATGGTGCCGTTTTCGATGTAGTTGGTGGTACGCTTGTAGTCGTCGTTGTGAGCGAACTCATAACCAGTACCTACCATCTTCATGCCCAAATCCTGGAATGCAGGAACAACGTGGCGAGGACGCAGACCACCGACCATCAGGGCGACAGTCTTGCCTTCCAAGCGTGGACCATACTTAGCAAGTATGGCATCCATCGTCGGCTGGTACTTGGCAATCACCTTCTCAGCGTTTTCTTGGATCTTCTCGTCAAATTTGGAAGCAATTTCCCGCAAGGATGTAGCAATCTTAGTGGGACCGAAGAAATTGTACTCCAACCAGGGAATACCGTAGGTTTCCTCCATGTGACGAGTGATGTAGTTCATCGAACGGTAGCAGTGAATCAGGTTCATCTTCACGTTCGGTGTCACCATCATCTCGTTGAAGGTGCCATCACCTGACCATTGGGCAACAACGCGCAAGCCGAGTTCTTCCAATAGGATGCGGCTAGCCCAAGCATCACCACCGATGTTGTAGTCACCGATGACTGCTACATCGTAGGGTCCTGGCTCATAACCCAGTGTCCCATCTTTCTTAGCCTTATCTGATCTGGGGAAGACCCAGTCACGGATCATGTCGTTAGCAATGTGGTGACCGAGGGACTGGGAAACACCCCGGAACCCTTCGCAGCGTACAGGAACAACTGGTTTACCAATCTCTTTCGATGTCTTCCTAGCGACAGCTTCAATATCATCCCCGATCAGACCGATGGGACATTCAGATTGAATTGACACACCCCGGTTCAGGGGGAAGAGTTCATCGAGTTCTTGGATCAACTTGACAAGTTTTTTGTCACCACCGAAGACGATATCCCGTTCTTGGAAGTCGGAGGTGAAATTCATGGTGCCAAAGCTGTCAACACCTGTGGTACCAATATAGTAGTTACGACGACCAGACCAAGACCAGTAACCGCAACCTACAGGACCGTGGCTGATGTGGATCATGTCTTTGATCGGACCCCAAACCACACCCTTAGAACCGGCGTAGGAACAACCACGAGCGGTCATCACACCTGGGACTGATTTGACGTTGGACTTAACGCCGCAGTCAGCCTTGCCTTCTTCGTATACGCCTAGGTGCTTTTCCCGCTTTTTACGAGATTTTTCGGGATAAACCTCTAGAACTTCTTTAATAAGTTCTTTTCTCTCTTGTACAACCGCTTTTTGTTCTTCTAGAGAAGATTTTTTGTCGTCTGTAAATGTCATGGTGTTCCTTGCTGGTGAATTCCTGGTGAGAAAGAAGGATGAAGTGTTAAATTTTTCATCCTACTATTTGGGAAGCCGTCCTCCAGACGTTATCCCTTTAATGATTGGCGTTCAGGTGGGTAAGCAGCAGCCCACCCGATTTTTTATGTCATCAGCAGATAAAAGCTGATGATTGCGTAGTCGCAAAAGCCTTACTTTTGGCTAGCAGCAACTACTTCTACGTTTCCTTTTTTCAGCGCTTCTAAAGCTTCGCCTTCGAGATCTTCAAGCTTCTTGCTTGCTTCAAGTTCAGCGTTGGCTGTGCTAATCATTTTTGCTGCATTTTCTTCGCTCTCAAGGATACCGAACTCAATCAGTAATTCTTCCAACTCGTCCATCTCAATAGGTGTGGGAACGGCGAGATTAGTGTTGTTGATAATCTTCTGACCTAATGTGCGGTATTCATTAGCTTGAGCGCTGTCAGGTGCGTACTCGTTCACGGTCATCCGGCGCAGTTCTGCGTGTTGGACGATGTTGTCACGAGGTACGAAGTGAATCATCTGGGTGTTCAACCGCGCTGCTAGAGTTTCGATGAGTTCGATTTCCCGGTCAACGTTCCGACTGTTACAAATCAGACCACCCAAGCGCACGCCGCCAGTGTGAGCGTACTTGAGAACACCACGAGAGATGTTGTTAGCAGCGAACATCGCCATCATTTCACCAGAGGTGACGATGTAGATTTCTTGTGCTTTACCTTCACGGA
>CAZZYE010000716.1:0-4588 GCA_964658145.1 uncultured Stigonema sp. | reverse complement strand
ACTGGAATCTCGCCACCGCCGTGCCACTCGTTAACAAAGTGAATGAGTCCGTTCTCTTCAAGGCGTGACTTGACCTCGATAGATTGTACATCGGGCAAGTAGGAAACAAGTTCGAGAAGCCGATCGCGGTAGGTAGCGTAGACAAGCGGACGTGGAAAGGGGATGTAGGTATCAGCGGAAATGATCATCAGTAGATTCCGATTCGTTTATGCTGCTGTTAGGCAAGTAGTCAGAGCAATTGAGCGCTTCTTTGGTTAACACTACAGTTGGATGTACCGCACAATTAAGATAATGGTTGTCCTGAAAAAACTGGCAGTTTTTACAGGGAACTTGCTTGAAGCGGTTGCTAGTTACTTTATCATTTTGGGGAAACTTTCGCACATCTGATGGAACAATAAAAGCGGCAATTGCCCAAACAATCACGAAGAAAATGGGAGCAAACAACAGTGGTACATAAGGCACATAATCGATTTGCGGTTTAGTAGTGTTATTATCTGTTGCCCGAACCACTTCTGCTTCCAAGCTTGTCTGATTGAAACTGTTTTCTGTTAATATATAACGTCGGAAAAAATATGAATTATACATATGAAAAACCTCCAGTTATAAGAGTCTCCATTACTCCATTTCCTCATGATTGAATGCGCCATTACTAAGTTATCAAATTCAACATTGTTTACTGTCTACTTGCTAGTTGAAATGCTTCTGCTATCGGTCCTAATGCCAGAACCGGAAAAAACGTCAGTACTCCCAAAATCAACATGACTCCAGCTATCACACCTGTGAACAGACGAGTATCTGTTTCCAATGTTGAATTGCTTGCTGGTACACATTGTTTGTGGGACATACTTTCGGCTAAAAGCAGCAGGGCAACGATCGGGACATATCGTCCCAACAAGAGGGTGATCGCGGTAGTCAAATTCCACCATAAGGCAGTGGGTGCAGGTTGACTATTTCCTAAGCCAGCCATCCCAGAACCATTGCCAGCAGCAGCGGAAGTATACTCGTAGACCACTTGGGTTAAACCGTGAAAGCCTGGATTGCTAATGCCTGACAAAGTATTGGGACTCGTAAGGGTGATAGCAGCAGGAATCAAAATTAATAGGGGGTGGATGAGCAGGATGATGCTAGCTAGAGTGATTTCCCTCTTCTCAATCTTACGTCCTAAAAATTCTGGGGTACGCCCGACCATTAAGCCAGTGAGGAACACCGTCAGAATCACGTAGATCAATAGATGAGCAGTTCCGGTTCCTTCAGCGCCAAAGATGGCCTGAATAAACATGTTCATGAGGGCGGAAAAATCACTCCCAGGCATGAGGGAATCGAACGCTGCGTTAGACGAGCCAGTCATGGTGCCAGTGGTAGCCATTGCAAATAGTGCCGTTTGCGCCCATCCCAGCCTGACTTCTTTTCCTTCTAAATTTGGCGGCTGGAGTCCCAAGAGGGAATTGACAACAGGATTACCTTGGTATTCACTCACCGCAGTCACCCCAAGCAGAACAACAAAGATGGCAAATACCATCCAGTAAAGCAACCAAGTTTGCTTTTTGTTCCCTATGAACACGCCGTAGGTGTAGATAAAAGCAGCGGGAATGCAAAGTTGACCTACTACTTCTAATAGGTTGGCAGCACCATTAGGATTTTCATAAGGGTGGGCAGAACTAGCTGCAAAAAAACCGCCACCATTCCCCCCTAGCATCTTGATGATCTCAAAATGCGCCACTGGTCCTCTGGCAATTGTTTGTGTTGCCCCCTCCAAGGTTGTCACCACTGCCGGACCTGCTATGGTTTCTGGTACGCCTAGGATCAGCAACAACACCGCACCCACAATAGATATTGGTAGCAAAACCCGCGTGATAAAACGAGTTAAATCAACGTAAAAATTTCCCAATGGTCTGCCGGTCAAACCTCGAATGAAGGCTATTCCCACTGCAGCACCTGTTGCAGGAGCAACAAAAAACAAAAAGCCCAAAGCCACTACCTGGCTGAAGTAAGACATAGTTGTCTCGCCAGCATAGTGTTGTAAATCGGCAGCAACCAAAAATGATATGGTTGTGTGCAAAACTGTATCCCAAGTCGGCATCCCTAGATGTGTTGGATTCAGGGGCAACATTGCTTGGAAAATCAGCAGCAGAAAGACCAAAATCGCCATAGCCAAATTGCTAGCTAGCACAGATTGGGCATACTGCCAACCCTTCATGTCTTGTTGTGGGTCAATGCCGCCAAACTTGTAGATGACTTGTTCTACAGGCGTCATCACTGGATCGAGCAATGTTTTTTTTGGCATGAAAACCCCCGCCAAATAGCCTCCTAAGATAGGCGTCAGCGCTACTACAATTAGTAGAGTGAGGGCAATTTGAAAAAATCCTTGTAACATGAATAAAAACTTCTCAATATATTTTTGAATTTTTCAAATCAAGCCGCTTGTCTAGCACTTAAGCGCTATAGAACGGAAAAGCTTAAGAGAGCAAATATTCATTTTAGCATCTACCAACAGACGTATTTAGTTAATTTTGAAGAATTATTGCTAATTAATTTGTAGCCTATAAAAATATAAAATTTCTTCGCCCTGAAGATACAAAAATGTTTAATAATATAAATATTTAATTAATTTACAAAAGAAAGGCAGAATACTGAGCGAACTCTAAATCCGTTTTGTAACCGAAGCGGGAGATGTCAGCAAGCACATAGTAAGCTCCCTTAGGAACAAAATAGGGAATCCCGACTTGATCCAAAATCTGAAGCAAACTTTCTCGCTTTCCGTGGTAAAGCTTTGCCAGTTCCTCGTAATAACTCACAGCGAAGAGCGCAACCCTACACCTCTTAACTTAACAGTTGATATTTGTCCTGAGCTAACTTGTAGAGGGGACGCCAAACCAGACGATTAGTAAGTACTACTAACAAAGACATCACTGTTGTCGCTGCTAGGAGTAAACCGAAATTACCCTTGGCTGTGGCTTGAGAAATCGTGGCACCGAGTCCGGGTGTACTAATCACCCGCCCTTGAAACGTGACGTACTCACTGACGATACTGGCATTCCAGGCACCGCCTACAGCAGTAATGATTCCTGTAATTAGGTAGGGGAAGATTCCCGGTAGGATTAAGGTTTGCCACCGTTGCCAACGGGAAAGTTTATACACTGCAGCAGCTTCCAGTAAGTCTGATGGAATCGACTGTGCCCCGGCAATCACATTAAATAAGATATACCACATTGTCCCCAGCATCATCAGAGCTACTGAGCCAATCGCTGGACCACCAGCTATGCGGTTTAACCACAGCAACAGCACTGGAAACACGGCTGTCGCCGGATAAGAAGCGACAATTTGTACCAAGGGTTGCAACAGCTGAGCCAAACGGGGATTGCGACCAATCGCTACTCCCACCGGTACAGTCCATAGCAAAGATAATACCAAGGCAATAATCACCCGGGATGCCGTCAACATAGCCCCTTGAATCACCTGTAGCCAGTCAGCCCAGCCCAAAGTCCGTAGCAGCAGCGCTGCTTCCCAAGTGCCCCACAGAACAATTAAGGCAAAACCGCTGACAAATAGCCAATTTAGAAACCCAGGTAAGTTTAAAGCTCCTCGGGAGTTGACGGGTAGGGAGCGAATGGGAAACGCCCGAATTAATCCGTAGTCAAGGGCTGTTTGAAATGGTTGCACCAAGCGATCGCTCATAATTCGCAGAGTTGGCGATCGCCGCAAAATATCCAACACCCATGATTGGGGTGTATTTTGTGCCTCAACCATCTCAACCTTAAACTTTTCTGCCCAAGCAATTAGCGGTCGCCACACAAAAAAATCAATTGCCACAATCACCCCAACTAGCACCGCAGATCCCCAAAATATGGCTTTAAAGTCTCCCCGATTAGCTGCAGCTCCTAAAAAAGAGCCTAACCCTGGTAAGCGAAAATCTTTATCTCCCAAAGTAAACGACTCAATCGCAATTAAGAAAAACCAGCCCCCAGCGAACGACATCACACTGTTCCATACCAACCCGATTGCACCTGCGGGTAATTCCAGCGCCCAAAATCGTTGCCAGAGATTGAGCCGATAAATTTGAGCTGCTTCGCGCAATTCTTGGGGAATCCCACGAAGGGACTGATAAAAACTAAAAGTCATGTTCCAGGTCATGCCTGTAAAAATCAGCAGGATAGAGGCGAGTTCTATCCCAATTCGCTTACCCGGAAATAAGGAAATGAGAGCCAGCACCACTCCCGGTAAAAATGACAACACCGGAATGGATTGCAGAATATCTAGTAGGGGAATCAGAATTAGTGCGGCAAGGCGGGAGCTATAAGCAGTATAAGCATAAATCAGGGTAAACACTAGGGATAAAAAGTAAGCAAGCCCCATGCGGAGCAGAGTTTGGCCTGTGTACCCTGGTAGATCACTGATGTTTGTTGAAATTGTGAGATTGGGCTGAAAAGTACCACTGAAATTGGAGGCAGTTTTGACAATTGCCAAAATCAAGCTTACGACAGCCAGAATCAGCAATGCATCTTGCCAAGTCCAATTTAGGCGTCCCAGAGTTTTATTGGAGGGAGTGAGGGGGCGAGTCATAGGAGTGGGGAATGGGGAGTGGGGACTG
>CAZZYE010000715.1:2485-4599 GCA_964658145.1 uncultured Stigonema sp. | reverse complement strand
CACTCCCCACTCCCCACATAAGGTAGTGGATCAACTAGTCCCAATTGAGCAAAAGCAGCGAGACGCAAGCGACAAGAATCACAGACACCGCAAGCTACATCGCCACCAGCATAGCAAGACCAAGTTAGCTCCCAACGCACTCCCAGTTGATTGCCAAGTTGGATAATTTCGGTCTTTTTAAGGTGAATCAGGGGTGCGACAATGGTAATAGGCTGTCCTTCGCGACCAAGTTTTGTTCCCAAACGGAAAACTTCTTGCATCGCTTGAATATAATCAGGGCGACAATCAGGATATCCAGAGTAATCTAAGGCGTTGACGCCGATGTAGACACGTTCAGCAGTGATGGTTTCGGCGTAAGCGAGGGCAAAACTTAAAAAGATAGTATTGCGGGCTGGGACATAAGTCACAGGGATATTCTGAGACATTTCAGCGAGTGTGTGTTGGGGTAAATCAATGGCGTCGTCTGTGAGAGCCGAACCACCCCACAGCCGCAAGTCGAATATCACTTGACGATGTACCACGCCAGCACATGATGCGATCGCCGCAGCCGACTGCAACTCTCGTCGGTGTCGCTGTTGGTAATCAAAAGAAATAGCATAACAATCACACCCATCGGCTAGTGCTTGGTACAAAACTGTGGAGGAGTCTAATCCCCCAGATAATAAAATTACAGCTTTCATCTGTTGTCAAGTATTTTTAATTTTAAACTGCTAAATACTACTTAGCAAAATGCCATAGACTAGAGCAGAAGTTCATAAAAAGACACATTATATTTTGTGTAACATGTGACAAAAGCATTAAGCAGAATTGAACAGACAAAAGAGATTCAGGTAGCGGGAACTCATAACAAACTTTGAAATTCTTCATAATTAGAACCTCTATGTTACCATCTGGATGGTTTTAGACGGTTCGTCACTGGCTATTAAGTATCAAAGCCAAAGATTTCGCGTCTTTAAATTTGGTGGTTGAGGAGAGAATGAGAGTGCAAGATAGCAGCATGTCAGCAGGAGAACAAAATGGTCATGGACATCGCAACCAGCCACGACCGATCCGCATAGGCGTGATCGGAGTTGGTAATATGGGACAACATCACGCTCGTGTACTGAGTTCCATGAAAGACGTTGAACTGGTCGGTGTAGCAGATATTAATGCTGAGCGAGGGCTGGAAACCGCTAGCAAATACAAGGCACTTTTTTTTAAAGATTACTGTGACCTGCTGCCCTATGTGGAGGCGGTTTGCATTGCCGTCCCAACCCGCCTGCATTACGCCGTCGGAATTACATGTCTTTTGGCAGGAATTCATGTTTTAATTGAAAAGCCGATTGCTGCAAGTATTTCTGAGGCGGAATTCCTGGTAAATGCCGCCGCCGAAACTCAGTGTATACTGCAAGTCGGTCACATTGAGCGGTTCAGTCCAGCATTTCAAGAATTGAGCAAAGTGCTGAAAACCGAGCAAGTCCTGGCGCTAGAAGCCCATCGCATGAGTCCTTACTCAGATCGCTCAAATGATGTTTCGGTTGTGCTAGACTTAATGATCCATGACATTGACCTACTTTTGGAATTAGCCGCCTCCCCAGTAGAAAAGTTAACGGCTAGCGGTAGTCGCTCCCTAGATTCTGGTTACTTAGATTATGTAACTGCTACCTTGGGGTTTGCGAATGGCATTGTCGCTACCCTGACTGCCAGCAAAGTCACTCACTGCAAAATTCGCCGCATTGCTGCCCATTGCAAAAACTCATTCACAGAGGCAGATTTTCTCAAGAACGAAATTTTGATTCACCGACAAAGCATTGCCAACTCCATGACAGATTATCGGCAGGTACTTTATAGGCAGGATGGTGTGATTGAAAAAGTTTACACCAGTAACACTGACAAGCTGGGAGCAGAGTTAGAACATTTTGTCAACTGTGTGCGCGGTGGTAAGCAACCTTCGGTTGGTGGTGAACAAGCGCTCAAAGCTCTACGATTGGCAAGTTTTATTGAGCAGATGGCAATGGATGACAGCAGGGTTTTGAATCCATTAGATTGGCAATCTGAACCGAGAGTGCAATCATTGACCTCCACACTTTAGTCAATAGTCAAAGAAAACGGCGAATGGGGAGTGGGGAATGGGG
>CAZZYE010000715.1:0-2475 GCA_964658145.1 uncultured Stigonema sp. | reverse complement strand
CATTCCCCATTCCCCATTCCCCTGAACAAGAGCATTTATAGTCTGGGTGGTAAAAACAAGCCAAGCTGCGGTAAAATCTGGCTTAAACTTTGCTACTTTTGCTCTTAAGCAAGAGTCAAATGTAGCTTAGCTCTCAATACCGTTCGGTTAAGGTAATTTGTGAAAAATCCATACGTGTAGAGACGTTGCACTGCAACGTCTCTACATTGGAAATCATCTTAAGCGTACCGTATTGGCTTAGCTCTCACTAATGCATTCAGTAATTTTCAGCAGATTGATAGCTACTAACACTACTAAGAATTACTGATACACGCATTTTTGTAAGATGAGCATGATAACTTGTTAAAGCTAAGGTAAGTACTAGGAGCAAAAATGACAGACCAACCATCCGCCGCCACCCCAATGAATGCCGCTGCCATACCAATGAATAGAGTGTCAGCATCTACTCCAATAAATGCTACTCCTACTGTGCCTAACAGCAGTATTTCGGGGAAAAAGATTCTCAGTGTTGATTTAGGTAGAACTTCCACAAAGACTTGTGTTAGCCGCGAACCGAACAATGTAGTATTTGTGTCGTCTAACGTCAAGCAAATGTCAATGGAACAGGTGCGGGGAGGCGTTTTTGAAGTCCGTGCTACAGACCCATTAATGGATCTGTGGCTAGAATATCAAGGCAGTGGATATGCCGCAGGTCAATTAGCAGCAGATTTTGGCGCAGATCTAGGAGTCGGTCAATCTAAGGTTGCGGATGCACTAGTCAAAGTCTTGGCGTGTGCAGGCTACTTCAAACTTAAAGATGATATTTCAGTTGTACTAGGACTGCCTTACCATTCTCAAGAGCAGTTTGAACGCGAAAAAGCACAGATGATCAGCCAAGTCAGTGGTCCTCATGTGATGAACTTTCGTGGCGAATCCGTGTCTCTCAATATTAACAAGGTTTGGGTCATGCCAGAAGGCTATGGCAGCCTGCTGTGGTGTGAAGCCCAACCAAAGAAAGGAGCCATGGTTCCCGATTTTACGAAAGTATCAGTAGCAATTGTTGATATTGGACACCAAACGACCGATTGCTTAATGGTTGATAACTTCCGCTTTGCAAGAGGGGCTTCTAAAAGCGATGACTTTGGCATGAGCAAGTTTTATGAACTTGTGGCTGCTGAAATTGACGGTGCGGATAGTCAATCTCTGTCTCTGATTACTGCTGTGAACAAACCCAAAGGCGATCGCTACTACCGTCCTAGAGGTGCTAGCAAGCCCACCAATCTAGACGATTTTCTCCCCAACCTTATAGAAATGTTTTCTCGTGAAATTTGTAGCCGTGTGCTAGCATGGCTGCCAGAGCGTGTTACCGATGTGATTCTTACCGGAGGAGGTGGAGAGTTCTTCTGGGAGGACGTCGAACGTCTGCTTAAAGAAGCAAAAATTAATGCTCACTTAGCCGCACCGTCGCGTCAAGCTAATGCTTTGGGGCAGTATATTTATGGAGAGGCACAATTAGCCTCTGGTCGCGCTCCTAGGGCTTAAAACTAATGTTCCAATGGTCAAAAAAGGTAGTTAAATCCGTTACGTTCGATCCAGGGGTCGCTGACGAAAGTTTGTTAGCGCTGATTGAAAGCCATTTGGAGAAAGATCCTGAAAAGACTTTCAGTGACCTCTGTAAAGAAGCTTTATGGCAACATTTATGCGTACCGGAGTCTGTACGACCTAGCCCAAAAACGGCAGCAACACCAGCAGTAACACCAAGGGTGGAACAACAAATCGCTGAATTGCAAAGTCAATTAGCTGACCTTGAGGAACGTTTTTTTGCCCAAGAATCTAATCGTTTGGAGATGATGGAACGTCATCTCATGCAACTTAGTCAACAAGTTGCACAACTAGCAATCATGGTTAATCAGGCACCAACCATTTACTCTCCCATAGAATCAACGCCAGCACTAGAACTAGTCAATACTACTCTTACACCTACTAATGTTGCTACACCTTCTCAAGAGGTTGACCCCGTAATCAGCCGCATTAGTCAGTATCTAGATGATTTCTAGGAAAAAATCTAGGTGTTATTGTTTTGTGCTGCTGTTAAACCTCCTTTAGCGGATTTCCTCTAAAGGAGGTTTAATATAAAGTTGTAATTTCCGTATTATTACTAGAACTTAAGCATTGAGAAAAATAGTCAAGTATGAAGTAGTCTGAGTCAGACGGCGAAGCGCAATATTCATTGTAGGGGCGCGGTCTCCGCGCCCTTACCACGTGCTCAATTCTACTTATTTTAAGTTTTACAACAGGCTGTAAGAATTGAAAGCTTAGTTATACTGATAACATTTGTGTAATATCAAATCCCGTTAAATGAACACACAAACGGTAGGGGCATAGCAGTGTTAATGCGTGTCAACTTAAGCCCTGGCGAATGGAATTCGCGGCTACACAAACAAAGTCCCTTCGGGTTCGCCAGTCCCCTACGGAGGGAAACCCTCCTTCAGGGCT